>CAZYKN010000116.1:1312-6627 GCA_964648135.1 uncultured Flavobacteriaceae bacterium | reverse complement strand
GCGCAAAGTTAGCTGTTTTTTGCTACTTTTTCTAAAGTCTTGTAATTCGGGTTAATTTAATTTTTAAAAAATCCTTAAACTTAGTGTCTTTGCGCCTTTGCGAGAAAAAAAAGGATGAATAGTTACTAAAAAAAACCGATTTTACAATAAAAGTTTTACCATTTCAGTAATTTTATATACTTTGACGCCATAGTTAATTACACTAGTATTTAACATTTCACACTTCACATAGTATTATTGCTAGGTTCTAGTAATGAATTTAATTGTATTGTCAATTTTTAATTGGTCTTTTTGTTGCGATATATCCTTCAAAAAGTATTAATTTCTTTTGATGCTACATCATTTATTAATGAAATTAAGATACAGATGAAAAAAAAGAATCTCAGTTTTTGGGAAATATGGAACATGAGTTTCGGTTTTCTTGGAATACAATTTGGATTTGCACTTCAAGGTGGAAATATGACAAGAATTTTTCAAACTCTTGGTGCAGGAAAAGATGATATTCCCTTATTGTGGATTGCTGCTCCATTAACAGGATTATTAATTCAACCTATTATTGGTTATATGAGTGATAGAACATGGAGCGTAAAATGGGGAAGACGTAAGCCTTACTTTTTTGCAGGTGCTTTATTGAGCACCATTGCTTTATTGTTTATGCCATATTCTCCAACGCTTTGGGTTGCGGCAGGGTTTTTATGGATTTTAGATGCTTCTATAAATATATCTATGGAGCCATTTAGAGCTTTAGTAGCAGATTTATTACCAGAAAAACAACGTTCTAATGGTTTTGTAATGCAAGCCTTAATCATTGGTATTGGTACTTGGATTGCAAGTAACTTGCCTTGGATGGTTTCAAAATTAGGTGTAAGTGATTCTGCTGATGCTGGAATTATTCCCATGTCAGTTAAAGTAGCCTTTGCTATTGGTGCTTTTGTATTTATGGCAACTATTTTATACACCATTTTTACGACAAAAGAATATCCTCCTGAAGATATGGAGGCATTTGAACAAGAAAAAAAGCAAAAGAATAGTTTTGTTTCTGATATACTGAATAATATTGGTAATATGCCTTCAACGATGAAAAAATTAGGAGTAGTTCAATTTTTTTCTTGGTTTGCCTTTTTTACCATGTGGAGTATGGCAAATCCTGCCTTAACAGAGCATATTTTTCACGCACCAGCACCTATTGAAACTGCTTTTGATATGACAAACACCGTTCAAAAAGAAGCGTTTAATGTTGCAAATACTGCTTTTCAAAAAGCATCTAATGAAGTTTCTTCTTATATGGGAATTTATGGATTATCCTCTATGGCTTTTGCACTTCTTTTAGTATTTTACACTTCAAAGAAGAATATTAACAGACGAATAACGCATCTAGTTTCTCTCGTTTTAGGAGGAATTGGCTTTTTAGTAATGGTTTATTTTCCTGAACCTACATCCTTAGCAGTTGCCTTTACTTTTATTGGTTTTGCTTGGGGAAGTATTCTCTCCATGCCTTATGCCATGTTGTCAAGTACTATTGATCCTAAAAAAATGGGCGTTTTTATGGGTATTTTTAATATGTTTATTGTAATCCCACAAATTGTTGCAGCACTTGGCGGAATTGTATTTATTTCCAATTTATTTGGAGAAAAAGCCATAAATGCCATGCTAGTTGCAGGAATAAGTTTAATTATTGCAGGTTTTAGTAATTTATTGATTACTGATAAAAATGCAATTTCATATCAAACCAATGACTAAAGTAGTAATATTCGATTTAGATGGTGTTATTGTTGATACAGCAAAATATCATTATTTGGCGTGGAAAAATGTAGCCAAACAATTAGGATTTGATTTTACGCATAAGCAAAACGAAACTCTAAAAGGTGTTAGTAGAGTAAAATCACTTGATAAACTCATTGAAATTGCAAATGTTGAAATTACTAATGAAGAAAAACAACGTTTACTAGTTCAAAAAAATGAAGAGTATTTACATTTTGTTAAAGAAATGAATGCTGATGAAATTTTACCTCAAATAGCGAATGTATTAGACTTTTTAGATGCTAATCATATTAAATACGCTTTAGGTTCTGCAAGTAAAAATGCACCTTTAATATTAAAGAAAATCGGATTATTTCATCGGTTTACTGCCATTGTTGATGGGAATGAAGTAGAAAAAGGAAAGCCAAATCCCGAAGTTTTTTTAAAAGCAGCCAAAAAATTAAATGCTAAACCATCGCATTGTATTGTAATTGAAGATGCTTTTGCTGGAGTTGAAGCTGCTAATAGTGCAAACATGTTAAGTATTGGTATAGGTAATCAGAATGATTTATTTCAAGCGGATATTATTTTAAAAGACACTTCTAAATTAACAGAAAAATTATTGAAACATATATTGTTTTAAGATGGATAGAGAGAAGATAATAAAGAGTAGAGAATTAAAAAAGATAAAACACAATGTCAAGTAATCACATAAAAAACAATAAAAATAAAAGGTCTCTTCCCTTAGGGAAGACGGAAGATGGTCTTAAGCTAAATGAATGGAGTATTATTGAAAAGGGATTCAATAAAAAAAATGTGGAAGCTTCAGAAAGTATTTTTAGTTTAGGTAATGGTATTTTTGGGCAACGTGCCAATTTTGAAGAAAAGTATTCTGGTAAAACCTTGCAAGGAAATTATATTGGCGGAATTTACTACGAAGATAAAACTAGAGTAGGATGGTGGAAAAACGGCTATCCAGAGTATTTTGCTAAAGTATTAAATGCTCCAAATTGGATAGGAATTAATATAAAAGTAAACGATGAAGAGTTAGACCTAAATAAAATTAAAGTGTCTAATTTTTATAGAGAGCTCAACATGAAAGAAGGCTATTTAAAACGCTCTTTTATAGCGCATTTTAAAAAAGGTGATGTTGAAATTTGTTCTGTTCGGTTTTTAAGTTTGGATATAACAGAAGTAGGTGCAATAAAATACGATATAAAGCCATTGAATTTTGAGGCAAAACTTGAAATTACTCCTTATTTAGATGGAGGAATTAAAAATGAGGATTCTAATTATGATGAATTATTTTGGGATGTGTTAGAAGTGAAAAGTGAAAAAAATGAAGCTTATATATTATCAAAAACAAAAAAAACAGATTTTTATGTTTCCACAGGAATGAAAATAGGTTTTTTATTAAATGATGCTATATTTCATTTGCAATCTAAATCAGTTTTAAAAGATAAATCTATTGAATTACAATATAATACAATAATTAAATGTTGTGATACTTTAACTGTTTTTAAGTTTGGAGGTTATGTGCATTCAATGAATGTGTCTAAAGAAAAACTGATTGCTAGTCAAATAAAAATTCTTGATACAGTAACGAATATTGGTTTTGAAAAATTATTCAAAAAACAAGTACTTGCTTGGCAAAAGATTTGGGAAACATCAGATATTGAAATAAAAGGTGATGTGAAGGCACAACAAGCCATCCGATTTAATATTTTTCAGTTAAACCAAACTTATACAGGAATTGATTCTCGTTTAAATATTGGTCCAAAAGGATTTACAGGTGAGAAATATGGAGGTTCTACTTATTGGGATACAGAAGCCTATTGTATTCCGTTCTATATGAGTACCAAAGATAAAGAAGTTGCTCGTAATTTATTGATGTATCGTTATAATCAACTTGATAAAGCCATTGAAAATGCTCAAAAATTAGGCTTTAATTCTGGTGCAGCTTTATATCCAATGGTTACTATGAATGGCGAAGAATGCCATAATGAATGGGAAATTACCTTTGAAGAAATTCATCGTAATGGAGCAATGATTTACGCCATTTATAACTACGAAAATTATACAGGTGATTTTGAATATGTTGCAAAATATGGTTTAGAAGTTATCCTTGCAGTTGCTCGTTTTTGGAAACAACGTGTGAATTTTTCAGAAGAAAAGCAACAATATGTAATGTTGGGAGTTACTGGTCCCAATGAATATGAAAACAATGTAAATAACAATTTTTACACCAATTATTTAGCAAAATGGTGCTTGGATTTTGCTGTTGAAAAAATTTCCTTTGTTAAGGAAAATTATCCATTAGATTATAAGCGAATTTTTGAAAAAACAAATCTATCCATTCAAGAAATTGAAAACTGGACAACAGTTGCTCAAAATATGTATTTTCCTTATTCAGAAAAAAATCAAGTTTATTTGCAACAAGACGGTTTTTTGGATAAAGAACTCGTAACGGTTGATGAATTACCAAAATCAGAAAGACCCATCAATCAAAAATGGTCATGGGACAGAATTTTGCGTTCACCATACATAAAACAAGCCGATGTTTTACAAGGGTTTTATTTGTTTGAAAATCATTTTAATCAACAGCAATTAGAAGCTCATTTTAATTTTTATGAACCTTTAACAGTACATGAATCTTCTTTGTCGCCTTGTGTACATTCTATTATTGCTTCAAAAATAAATCACGATGATAAAGCTTATGAAATGTATTTACGTACTGCTCGTTTGGATTTAGATGATTATAATAATGAAGTTCATGAAGGCTTGCATATTACCAGTATGGCAGGAACTTGGATGGCAATTGTACAAGGTTTTGGTGGAATGCGTAATTTTAATAATACCTTGAGTTTTAATCCTAAAATACCAAAAGAATGGGAATCCTATTCCTTTAAAATTAATTATAGAAGACGTGTTTTGCAAGTGTATAAATCGCAAACTGAGATGAGGATTACTAATTTATCAGATAAAAAAGTGGAAATAATTATTAACGGAGAAACAAAATTTGTTTAAAAATAGAAGTAAGTCATGAAAAAAATAACACTCCTAATTTCAATCATACTGCTCTTTATTTCTTGTGGAGAATATGATACAACCAAACAATATCATCCAGATATTAAAGGTTTAGCATCGCCAATTTATTTGTCCTATGCTAAAGGAACAATTCTCTTAGAGGATTATTTTTTAAACACTTCACAAATTGATTCCATAAGTAAAACGAAAGATTACTCGGCTTTTTTAACCGAGAATAGAAAGAAGGTAAATTATAAAATTCTACCAAACACACCAAATCTAAATAATTTAAAAGTATGGATTAATGGAAAACAGTATGATATTCCTATGTTTAAAAGTGCTTTAGTAGAAACAACCATTTCAATTCCTGATGCAAATAAAAAATACAAAGACGTAAAAATTAAAGGCGAATTTTCTAATTGGCAACAAAAACCATTGGTTTATAAAAATAAAAAATGGACATATACTACCAAAGTAAACAAAGGATCACACCAATATGTAATGGTAATTGATGGTAAAGAAATGCCAGATCCAACCAATAAAAATAC
>CAZYKN010000116.1:0-1212 GCA_964648135.1 uncultured Flavobacteriaceae bacterium | reverse complement strand
TTAATTCCGTTACAAAACGGAAAAATAATTACAAAGAGTAAAGATTTAACACGTCATGATTTCCATACTCAAATCATGTATTTTTTAATGGTTGATCGTTTTAAAGATGGTGATTTGTCGAATACTAGAAAAGTAAAAAATGACAGTATTTTACCAAAGGCAAACTACTATGGAGGAGATTTACAAGGTGTTTTAGATAAAATTAACGGTAATTATTTTAATGATTTGGGAATTAATACCATTTGGTTATCACCTATAACTAAAAATCCAGAAGGTGCTTATGGGTTATGGAAGAAGCCATTGACTAAATTTTCTGGGTATCACGGTTATTGGCCAATTTCAAATACTAAAATTGATAATCGTTTTGGTAATAAAAAAGTATTTCAAGAATTGATTGCTCAAGCACATAAAAAAAATATGAATGTAATATTAGATTATGTTGCCAATCATGTACATAAAGAGCATCCTTTATATAAAGAACATCCAGAATGGGCAACACCATTATACTTGCCAGATGGTACAATGAATACCGAAAAATGGGATGAGCACCGTTTAACAACATGGTTTGATACTTTTTTACCAACCTTAGATTTCTCAAAAGATGAGGTTGTTCAAAAAATGACCGATTCTGCAGCAACTTGGGTTACTAATTACAATTTAGATGGCTTTCGACACGATGCTACAAAACATATTCAGTTAAAATTTTGGCGTACCTTAACCCATAAAATTAAAACACGAGTACAAAGACCAATTTATCAAATAGGTGAAACGTATGGAAGTCCAGAATTAATCAGAAGTTACGTAAACACAGGAATGCTCAATGGTCAATTCGATTTTAATTTATACGATTCTTCTGTACAAGCTTTTGCTAATCCAAAATCTTCTTTTGTACAATTAGCCGATGCTTTAAAGAAATCCTTAAAATATTATGGAAATCACCATTTAATGGGAAATATTTCTGGTAATCAAGACAGAGCACGATTTATTAGTTATGCAAGTGGTGATGTGCGTTTTGATGAAGATGCTAAAGTAGCAGGTTGGACAAGAGAAATTAAACTTTCAGATACAGCTGCTTATAATAAACTAGCGATGCTACAAGCTTTTAATTTAAGTATTCCAGGTATTCCGTGTATTTATTATGGCGATGAATATGGTGCTATTGGTGCAAACGATCCAGATAATAGAAGAATGATGCGTTTTGAAAAAGATTTG
>CAZYKN010000115.1:3234-6627 GCA_964648135.1 uncultured Flavobacteriaceae bacterium | reverse complement strand
TTCCGTCTTCAGTATTCTCTCTATGCTCCAATAATCTCTAAAGCTAAATGATACACTCGTTCAAATTGATCTTTTAAACCCATATTACTGTTATCAAACTCAATGGCATCTTTTGCTTTTACCAATGGCGAATCCTTACGAGTAGAATCTATATGATCTCTATATTTTACATTTTCTAAAATTTCATCAAAATTTACATCATCTCCTCTTTCTAGCAACTCTTTATATCTTCTGCTGGCACGTTTTTCTGGTGAAGCAGTCATAAATAATTTCATTTCGGCATCTTTAAAGACAACAGAACCTATATCTCTTCCATCCATTACAACACCTTTGTTTTTACCCATTTCACGTTGTTGCTCTACTAATTTTTTTCTTATTTCTGAAACTGTTGCTACTTTACTTACCAATTTAGAAACCGCTAAACTACGGATTTTTTTTTCTACATTTTTACCATTTAAAAACATTTCGGCAAAACCTTTTTCAGCATTAAATATAAATTTTAAACTGATTTTATTTAATTGTTTAATCAATTCGGCTTTAGCAAAATGATCTTTATCAATCAAGTTATTTTGCATTGCATACAGCGTAACTGCTCTATACATTGCACCAGTATCTACATAAATATAACCTAGTTGTTTTGCCAATTGTTTAGCAATGGTACTTTTACCTGTGGATGAAAATCCGTCTATAGCAATGGTGATTTTTCTTTTCAATGGTTTAAATTAATGGTTTTACTGCAAATTTAGTAGTAAATTCGTTTTAATATCTTATTTGTTCATTTTTTTCATCGATAAAAAACGAACCAAAAAAATCTAATTATTTAAGCGTTAAAATAGTACTATTTTAAAGAGTTTTTTATACATTGCAATCCTAAATATAGTACTAAGCAAACTTATGAAATTATTTAAACTCTCCATAGCAATTTTAATACTTATTACTATTTTCTCTTGTTCTAGTGCTAAAAATTTTAGTTCAGATCAAAAAAAAATGATTGTTGATGAGGCAGACAAACCAATGCGTGTTTACTTAATTACCAATAAACAAGATTCGGTTTTACTTAGAAAAAAGAGTACTTATATTAAACCAAATCCTAAAAATAAAATATTACAGCAATTTTCAAAACGCCTTATTGCAACAGTAACTGACCCTAAAACTTTGGGTGTTGGAATTGCGGCACCACAAGTAGGAATTTTAAAAAATATTATTTGTGTTCAACGATTGGATAAAGATGAAGCACCATTTGAAATTTATTTAAATCCAATCATCACTCATTATTCCAAGAAAAAAAGACCTTGCCCAGAAGGCTGTTTGTCCATACCAAATTTTAGGGCAAAAACACTTGACAGGTCATATATAATTGACATTGAATACGATAAATTAAACGGAAAACATTATAAAGAAACGGTAGAAGATTTTGTTTCGGTTATTTTTCAGCACGAAATTGACCATTTAAACGGAATTCTTTTTATTGACCATTTGCTTAGTGAGTGAGATTATGAATTATGAATTATGAATTATGAATTATGAATTATGAATTATGAATTATGAAAAAATCGATTTTTTATATCTGTTTCAAAAAAATTTCATTCAATACTTATAAACAAACTAATTAACAACTAAACAATTTACCCCTTTAAAAGTTTCTTCAACTTTTATTGTATATTTGAAATATGAAAAGAAAAGATAACATAGGCTTAGATTTTGTTGTAGATGAACTCACTAATTCAATAAAAAACATTATTACAGGTGATAGTTTTCAAACAGAAATTACATTTGTTACAAAAACTGATTTAAAAATAATTACAAAAAAAAATAATTGGTTATTCAATTGGAAACAAGAACTAAAACAACCAGAAAGAAATATTTACAAATTGACCATTATAAACAATCCACATGTAATACAAGGCTTAATAAGTTTAGAAGTTAAATTTGACCATATTTATATGCATCTTGTAGAAAGTGCTCCTTATAATAAAGGTAAAAATAAAATGTATTCTGGAGTGCCTGGAAATCTTGTAGCTTATGCTTGCAAATTATCTTTTCAAAGAGGACATGAAGGGAATGTTGCCTTTGTTTCTAAAACCAAATTGATTAATCATTATATAGAAAGCCTAGGAGCTATTCACTTTGGCGGAAGGTAATGATTTTAGAAACAAATGCTGCTTTAAAATTAGTAAACAAATATTATTCAAATTTAATATAATGAAAACAAAAAAAGACATAGAATTAAACGTTGATTATATAGGTAATCAAGAACCTTTATCTGAAAAAGAAAAAAAAGCAATTAGTGATTTTATTCGTAAAAGTAAACTAAAGAAAATATCAAAACGAAGAAAAAAAGATATCGTTAAGAAATAACATATTGCAATTCATGAAATTTCTTATTTTAACCAAAATATGGCGTTGTTATTTAATTTCAAATGATGAAATGCGAAAACAAGTTATACATATGTTCCTTTTTTTACACTGAAATGAATTCAGCATGACATATCAGAAATTTTACTTTAAATATTTATGAACAAAACTAATCACATTTTAACAATTTTACACTTTAACAATTCAACAAAACACATCAAAAAACAAATATGAACACAGAACTTATAGAAATGCTTAAATACACTTTACCCTCACTTGTGAGTGGTGGTGTGGCTTATTACTTTTTTAAAGAATTTGCTCAAAGTGATGCCAACTTGCAAAACTTTCTACAATTAAAAGAGGATAAAAAGTATTCCAAATCACTTAGATTACAAGCTTATGAACGAATGACTTTGTTTTTAGAACGTATTTCTCCTGCAAATTTAGTAGTAAGAATTAAAGCTGCAAACGATAATAAACAAGCCTATGAATATTCATTAATCCATACTATTGAAACGGAATTTGAGCACAATTTAACCCAACAAATCTATATTTCTGATGAATGTTGGAATGTAATTTCATCTTCAAAAAATGCAACAATCCAATTAATTATTGACGCTTCAAAAGACTTAAATGTTACTGACGCATCACAATTACGAGAGGCTATTATTAATAAAGTAATGAAGAAACAAGCACCTTCTGAAACCGCTTTGGCTTTTATTAAAGAAGAGGTTGCTGGGTTATTGTGATAAGTTTTAAATTTATTTCAGCATCCAAATAAGACTTAAAAAATATTAAACTAAAATAGATATAAATAATAAACGAGTTAGAAAACAGTTCAACAAATCAACATCAACTAAAAAAATGAAAAAACACATCCCAAATTTTATCACCTTACTCAACCTTTTTTCAGGTTTAGTTGCTGTAATTTTTGCTTTAAAAGGCGAACTTACTCTAGCTTCATTTTTTATCCTTTTAGGGATTATATTTGATTTTTTTGATGGTTTTGCTGCAAGGCTTTTAGATGTTTCTGGTGAA
>CAZYKN010000115.1:0-3134 GCA_964648135.1 uncultured Flavobacteriaceae bacterium | reverse complement strand
ATTTTAATTGGCTTAACTATTATTTTAAGCCTTTTAATGAATGCTGAATTGCCTCTTTTTTCTCTTAAATTTAAAAATTATGCTTTTAAAGATAATAAAACCGTTTACCTATTTTTAGGATTAAGTCTTTTATTAATTGCTTTATTGCAATTTGTAGCGATACCCATAATTATTGGATTATATATTTTAATGTCTTTAATAGTGAATTTGGGTGCTAAAAAACAAGCGTAAACTTAAAATCCATATTAAAATTCTATTTTACAGCAAAAATTCAAAACAAATGAAAGCATACATCAACAACCAAGCACACCAAATACAAAAAGGAGAAACTATTTTAGAATTTGTTAGACGTATTGAAACCGAAGAAATTCCTACCATGTGTCAAGATGATCGTTTAGAAAATTTTGGTTCTTGTCGTGTTTGTTCTGTTGAAATTGCAAGAGAAAAAGATGGAGATACCAAAGTAGTTGCCTCTTGTCATACGCCTGTTTCTGAAAATTTATACATCTATCCACAAACACAAAAAATAAAAAAACTCCGTAAAAATATTGTGGAATTGGTATTGACTGATTATCCAGAAGATAAAATCTTTCCAGAAAGTCATAAACAAGCAACGCCATTTCAAAAAACCATTGCACAAATTGGCATTCCAAATGTTCGCTATCCTAAAGGAAAAACACATTTAGAACTTCCAAAAGATACGGAACATCCTTATATAAAATCCGATTTATCACAATGTATCAATTGTTATCGATGTGTAAGAGCTTGCGAAGAAATTCAAGGCGAAATGATTTTAGGAATGTCTGGTAGAGGCTTTGCAACAAACATTATTAAAGGGTTTAATACAACCTTTGATTTATCTGCTTGTGTATCATGTGGTGCTTGCGTACAAACTTGTCCAACAGAAGCTTTAACAGATAAATTTGAAACTAAAACGCTTATCGCTGATGAAGTTATCCGAACAACTTGTACTTATTGCGGTGTTGGCTGTCAGCTAGAAGTATCAAAAATAAATGGTGAAATTAAAGGAATTCAAGCTCCTGATACAGCAGAAGTTAATCAAGGACACACTTGTTTAAAAGGACGGTTTGCCTTCCAATTTTACAATCATCCAGACCGATTAAAAGAGCCTTTAATTAAGAAAAATGGTAAATTTGAGGAAGTTTCTTGGGATGAAGCCTATCATTTTATCGCTAAAAAGCTACAACAGATAAAATCACAATTTGGAGCAGATAGTATTGGTGGAATTTCCTCTTCAAGAGCAACCAACGAAGAAAATTATTTAATGCAAAAAATGATGCGTACTGCCATTGGAACAAATAATATTGATGGTTGTGCTAGAGTTTGCCACGCTCCAACAGCTTACGGAATGCAACAAGCTTTTGGTACTGGTGCTGCCACAAATTCAATAAACGACCTTGATAAAACAGATGCTATTTTCTTGTTTGGTGCAAATCCAACCGAAGCACATCCTGTAACTGGCGCAAAGATAAAACAGTTATTTATGAAAGGAGTTACAAGTATTGTAGTTGATCCTGTTAAAACTAAATTGGCAAAATTAGCGCAATATCATTTACAACTAAGACCAGGAACTAATGTTGCTATTTTAAATATGATGGCACATTATATCATCAAAGAAAATTTGGTTCATCAGCAATTTATTAATCAATATACTGAACAGTTTACTACTTTTAAAAACCATGTATTGGATTTGAATATGGATGAGTTAGAAACACTCACAGGAGTTTCAAAAGAATTGGTTAAAAAAGCAGCTATTGCCTACGCTAAAGCGGAAAAAGCCATGGAATTTCACGGTTTAGGTGTAACGGAACATTATCAAGGTAGTAAAACCGTAATGTTGCTATCAAATATTGCAATGATGACAGGAAATATTGGTCGTCAAGGCGTTGGATTGAATCCGTTACGAGGACAAAACAACGTTCAAGGAGCTGCTGATATGGGAGTGCAACCTCATCAAGGAGCTGGTTATATGGATGTAAATGATGAAAAAGTACAAGATTATTATTCAAAAAAATACGGAGTTAAAATGCCTAAAAAAGAAGGACTTAAAATTCCTGAAATGATTGAAGGTGCAATTAACGGCAGTTTTAAAGCC
Organism: uncultured Flavobacteriaceae bacterium; assembly: GCA_964648135.1. GTDB lineage: Bacteria > Bacteroidota > Bacteroidia > Flavobacteriales > Flavobacteriaceae > S010-17. Next base: position 1,018 of record CAZYKN010000115.1, on the reverse strand, counting down.
TTATGGATTATGGGTGAAGACACTTTAATGACCGATCCAAATTCTAATCACATACGTAAAGGCTTTGAAAATTTAGATTTATTAGTTGTTCAAGAATTGTTTATGAGTGCTACTGCCGAAATGGCTGATGTGGTTTTACCTGCTTCTTCCTACTTTGAAAAAAATGGAACATTTACCAACGGTGAACGCAGAGTACAACGTGTAAATAAAGTGGTTGAACCTATTGGAAACTCTAAACCAGACGGACAAATAATTATTGATATGATGTACCTATTAGGTTATAAGCAACCAACTGGCACAACATACAATGCTTCCAAACTTTTAACAGAAATAGCTGATGTTATTCCGTTTATGGAAGGAATAACTTGGGAAGGTTTAGGTAAAAACGGATTGCAATGGCCAATTTTAAAAGACGGAACAGATACTAAAATCATTCATAAAAATGGAGCTTTTAAAAGAGGAAAAGGAAAATTTCATCACTTTGCTTTTGAAGAAAGTCCAGAATTGGTTGAACATAGAGCAAAATATCCGTTTATTTTAACCACAGCACGACAATTAGAACACTACAATTCTGGCACAATGACACGTAGAACTGATAATCAAAAAATACTAGCTAATGATTATTTAGAAATAAATCCGTTAGATGCAGGTAAAAAGAATATTAATGCAGGAGATACGGTTAAAATATTCTCAGATAGAGGAAGTGTTGAAATCCCTGTAAAATTAAATTATACCGTAAAACCTGGCGTAGTGAGAACTACCTTTCACCAACCCGAAATTTTTATAAACATAATTACTGGTAATGTAGGAGATTTTGAAACCCTAACACCAGAATATAAAGTGGTTGCGGTTGATTTTGAGAAGGTTTAATACTTATTATCATACGCTCTATGTAATTAAAATTTATCCAATACTGAAAGAATAGCATGATATTTTTTCTGACCTTTTATGGTTAAATAAGGATAAATTGCTTGAGTTAAAATTGCTGAATATTTAGAAATTGTTGCCTTTGTAATTT
>CAZYKN010000114.1:0-6661 GCA_964648135.1 uncultured Flavobacteriaceae bacterium | reverse complement strand
TAAAAAATCAAGTTATACTATTGAACAAAAGTTAAAAGAAGTTTTTGGGTATTAGTTGCTTTTTTGTTTCCCGCAGATTGCGTAGGTTTTAGCCACAGATTTTCACAGATTACGTGTTTTCTATGTGTTAAAAACCACGAATTTTCACAGATTAACACGAATTTATTAAAGGTTAAATTTTCACAGATTACTATGGTCCTATGTGTTTAAATCCCACAGATCTCCACAAATAACTATGTTACCTATGTTCCTATGTGGTAAAAAACGATTTTTCATCAAAATTTAATTTAGTTTTTAAAATGTGAATATCTCTAACATAATTTTAGCACATTTTTATAGTTGATTTTTAAAAAAATGAATACATTTGTTCACTTATGAATAAAAGAATATAACATTGAAGATATCAAAAGAATTAAAATCAGGAATTATTGCAATTATTGCCTTAGCACTTTCGTTTTGGGGTTATAATTACTTAAAAAAGCAAAATGTTTTCACTACAGATACGGTCTATTATTCTGAGTATGCTAATATTCAAGGACTAACAACAGCAAGTATTGTAACCATAAATGGCTTTCAAGTTGGAAATGTAAAAAACATCCAATTCAATCCAAAAAAGAAAGGAAATTTAATTGTTACTTTTAGTGTAAACGAAGATTTTTCGTTTTCAAAAAAGAGTACTACCAAAATAACTCCATCTTTAATGGGAAGCACAGAGTTATCTATTATTCCAAGTTACGAAGGAGAACAAGCAGAATCTGGTGATTATTTAAAAGGATCTTTAGATGCAGGAATGCTCAATTCATTAACCGATAAATTAGCTCCGTTAGAAACAAAATTAAATGCAACTTTAGCTGATGCTGATAAATTGTTGATAAACTTCAATACTATTTTAGACAATAAAACGCAACAGGATTTAAAACAAGCTATCGCAAATCTAAATGTTACTTTAAGACATTTTAAAGGAGCTTCTGTGTCCTTAGAAAAATTATTAGGTAACAGTCAGCCAAAAATAGACTCGCTTTTAACCAATGCAGACGGAGCAATGTTAAGCGTTAAAAAATTGGCAAATGATTTTCAAAAAGCAGATTTAGCAGGAAACCTAAACCAAACCATGTCTAAATTAAACACAGCCTTAGCAAAATTTGATGTGCTTATGGCAAATATGAATAATGGCAAAGGCTCTATTGGAAAGTTGTTAAAAGATGAAGGTCTGTACAATAATTTAGAAAATGCTTCTAAAGAACTAGAAGAACTATTGAGAGAAATAAAATTACACCCAAAACGCTTTGTACATCTTTCTGTATTCGGAAAAAAAGACAAAGGTTATGTTGAAGATACCACACATTAAATTGAAAACATTTAAAAGATAAACAATGCACTATCTACCAAACATATTATTCGGAATTCTCCTTTTTATTGGAGTAGGTTTTTTCGTTAAAAACATTAAGAAAATTATTCGAAATATCAAATTAGGTAAAGATATTAATAGGAATGATAATAAATCTGCACGTTGGAAGAATATGGCAATGATTGCCTTAGGACAGTCCAAAATGGTTAAACGTCCAGTTGCAGGATTTTTACATGTTATTGTGTATGTTGGATTTATCATTATTAATCTTGAAGTTTTAGAAATTATTATTGATGGTTTGTTTGGAACACATCGTGTATTTGCTCCGCTAGGAAAATTATATGATGTTCTAATTGGCTCTTTTGAGATTTTAGCCTTTTTAGTCTTGGTATCGGTAATTGTTTTTTGGATAAGAAGAATGATTGTTCGTATTCCTCGTTTTTGGAGTAAAGAAATGAAAGGATGGCCAAAAAATGATGCGCTATATATATTGTATTTTGAAATGGTTTTAATGAGTTTGTTCCTATTTATGAATGCAGCAGATTTGAATTTACAATCCTTAGATTCTCATCATTATATTAAAGCAGGAGCATTTCCTATAAGTCAATTTATTGCACCTTTATTATCTCATTTTTCTGAAAGTACCTTAATATTAATGGAGCGTTCTGCTTGGTGGATTCATATTATCGGAATTTTTGTCTTCTTAAATTATTTATATATTTCTAAGCATTTGCATATTTTATTAGCTTTTCCAAATACATTTTATGCTAATTTAGAGAAAAAAGGAAAATTTAAAAATAATCCAACCGTTACTAAAGAAGTCAAATTAATGCTTGATCCAGATGCCGATCCGTATGCAATGCCAGAAGAAGATGAAGGTGAACCTGAAAAATTTGGAGCAAGTGATGTAACCGATTTGAATTGGGTTCAGTTAATGAATGCTTATACTTGTACAGAATGCGGACGATGTACATCGGTTTGTCCTGCAAATTTAACAGGTAAAAAATTATCACCTAGAAATATCATGATGAAAACTCGTGATCGATTAGAAGAAGTTGGTGAGAATATCGATAAAAACGGTTCGTTTAAAGACGATAACAAACAATTATTAAACGATTATATTACTCCAGAAGAACTTTGGGCTTGTACTACTTGTAATGCTTGTGTGGAAGAATGTCCTGTAAATATTGATCCGTTAGCTATTATTATGGATTTACGTCAGTTTTTAGTAATGGAGCAATCTGCTGCCCCACAAGAACTCAATATGATGATGACCAATATTGAAAATAACGGAGCACCTTGGCAATACAATCAATTGGATAGATTAAACTGGAAAGACGAAGAATAAAATTAAAAAAATGACTAAAAAATTAGAGGAATTAACAGATAAAGATGGAAATCACATCAGTCCGCAATTACCTAAAGGAGTGAAAAATTACTTGATAGATATTGATGGTACTATCTGCGATGATATTCCAAATGAAGAACCAGAACGTATGCTAACGGCTGCTGTTTATCCAGATGCTTTGGTTACTTTAAATAAGTGGTATGAAGACGGTCATCAAATTTGTTTTTTCACTTCAAGAACAGAACAACACAGAGAATATACAGAAACTTGGTTAAAAAAACACGGCTTTAAATACCACAGTTTACTCATGGGAAAACCTAGAGGAGGAAACTATCATTGGATTGATAATCATTTAGTAAAAGCAACAAGGTATAGAGGTAAATTTACCGATTTGGTAGAAAAAGAAGTGAAAATTGAAGTCTTTGATGATGGGAAGCATGAATGAGTTTTCAGTTTTCAGTAGGCAGTTTGCAGTAGTGGAGATTTTAATAGAATTAAAAAATAGAGTAAAAATAATTTAAAATAGATATTTATTATGAACGTTCCAACAATGGCAGAAATGATGGCTCAAGGCAAGCAACCAGAAATCCTTTTTTGGGTTGGTTCTGCTGGAAGTTATGATGATAGAGCAAAAAAAATAACCAGAGCATTTGTGAAAATTTTACATCAAGCAAAAGTTAATTTTGCAGTGTTAGGTACAGAAGAAACCGCAACTGGCGATGTGGCAAAGCGTGTAGGTAACGAAATGCTTTTTCAGATGCAAGCCATGATGAATATTGAAGTTTTAAACGGTTATGAAGTGAAAACTATTGTTACCGCAGATCCGCATTCTTTCAATACTTTAAAAAATGAATATCCAGATTTAGGTGGAAATTATACCGTTTATCATCATACACAATATATTCAAAAATTAATTGATGAAGGTAGATTACAATTAAACAAAAACACCTTAAACGGTAAAAAAGTTACTTTTCACGACCCTTGTTATTTAGGAAGAGCGAATAACGAATATGATAAACCAAGACAAATTTTAAGTGGTTTGTCTGTAGAATATCAAGAAATGAAACGCCATAAAAATACGGCTTTGTGTTGTGGTGCTGGAGGAGGGCAAATGTTTAAAGATGCTGAAAAAGGAGATAAAGAAATCAATATTTTAAGAACTGAAGATGCCTTAGAAGTTAATCCACAAATCATTGCAACCGCTTGTCCGTATTGCAATACCATGATGACTGATGGCGTTAAAGCAAAAGAAAAAGAAGATTCTATTAAAGTGCTCGATATTGCAGAGCTTATAGCAATCGCAAACGATTTATAAAAAATAAACTATGGAAAACACGCATCAATTAAATGAGCTAGAAGCACAATTAAGACAAACGCAAGAGTTATTAAAAGCTAATGAAAGTCAAAGTAATGAAATTTCATCTTTAAGAATACAGAGAAATATTTTGGCTGTATTAACACTCCTTTTTTTAGGAGGTTTTATTTTGTATTATGTGTATCAAAATAAAAATTCCGTGTTAACTAATGAAAACCTTAGCTTGGTTGATAAAGATTCATTAAATATATATAAAGAAGGATATTTTACGGCTTTACAAAATTCAGCAGCTAATCATCAAAATGTAAAAACATTGAATGATGAAAAGATTATTTATAGTGTACAAATAGGTGCTTTTAAAGAGTTTTATTTAACATCAGAAGGCTTAATGAATCTATCGGAATATCAAGCAGACGGTTATAATAAAATGAGTATTGGTAATTATAAAACTTATGCAGAGGCAAAGACTTTAAAAGATAGTTTGAATAAATTAGGTTTTAAAGGTTGTTTTCTTTCCGCTCGTTCTTTTGGTAAACCTATTGATATTCGTGAAGCATTGGCATTGAGTAATGAACCTGAATTTTTAGAGCAATAATGCTGAAAAATTTTATACAAGCAGCACGTTTACGAACGCTACCATTATCCGTTTCTGGAATTATTTTAGGAAGTTTTCTAGCGTATTCAAAAGGATATGCAAATATTAAAATTGTAGTTTTAGCTTTATTAACTACTATCGGATTTCAAATTGTATCTAATTTTGCAAATGATTATGGTGATGGTGTAAAAGGAACAGACAATCAAGATAGAATTGGTCCACAACGTGCCTTACAATCTGGTGCTATTCAGCCAAAGCAAATGTTACAAGCTATAATCATAACTTCTATAATTACTTTAATCATAGCTTTACTGCTAATTTATGTTTCTTTTGGAAAAGAGCATTTTTTGTATTCTCTTGTTTTTTTTATTTTGGGTATTGCAAGTATTGGTGCAGCAATTAAATATACTATGGGAAAAAACGCTTATGGATATAGTGGTTTAGGAGATGTGTTTGTTTTTTTGTTTTTTGGATTGTTAAGTGTTTGTGGAACCTATTTTTTATTTACCAAACAAATAACAGTTGCTATTTTTTATCCTGCGTTTTCCATTGGACTTTTAAGTGCAGCAGTATTAAATTTAAATAATATGCGTGATATTGATAATGATAAAGTCGCAAATAAAAACACCTTAGTTGTAAAAATAGGAAGCAAACGAGCAAAAACATATCATTATAGTTTGTTAATTTTAAGTTTGTTTTTTGCTTTGTTATATACTTATGTTGAATACCAATCAATGTGGCAATTTTTATTTTTGATTGCATATCTTCCGTTAGGAAAACATTTTGTAAAAGTGATACGTACCAACAATCCGAAAAATTTTGATCCAGAACTTAAAAAAGTAGCTTTGAGCACCTTTTTATTTGCTGTTTTGTTTGGGATTGGATTGGTGCTTTAATTGTTGTTTCCCTTTTTTTTACCCACAACTTGGCATCTTTGCGTCTTTGCGAGAAAAAAAGAATTTATAAATTATAACAAATTTTTCATCAAGAAATACCTTATTTTTACACAATGAAACAAACCACAAATACCTTACTACTTATTCAGCCAGTTGCCTTTAAGAAAAATGAAGAAACTGCGGTAAATAATCATTTTCAAAAAGATACAAAAACTACTCAAAAAGTTGTACAAGAAAAAGCTTTAGCTGAATTTAATTCCTTAGTAGAAAAACTACAAAAAGCAGGAATAAAAACAATTATAGCAAAAGATACTAAAAAGCCTGTTACTCCAGATTCTATTTTTCCTAATAATTGGATTTCCTTTCATAACGGAAAAGTATGTGTTTATCCTATGTTTGCAAAAAATAGACGTGATGAGCGTAGAGAAGCTATTTTAGAGAAAGTGGAAAACGAAGGTTTTAAAATTACAGAAATTATAGATTACACTGCTGCTGAAGAAGAAGGCTTTTTTTTAGAAGGCACAGGAAGTATGGTTTTAGATAGAGAGAACCAAATAGCATACTGTGCTTTATCTCCTCGTTCTGACGAAGCATTGTTTATAGAGTTTTGTGAAGATTTAGAATATACTCCAATAATATTTAGAGCAAATCATACGGTTAATGGTAAACGTAAACCCATTTATCACACCAATGTTATGATGAGTATTGGTGAACAATTTGCAGTCATTTGTTTACAAACTATTGATGATAAAAAACAACGAAAACAAGTTGCTGAAACTTTACAAAATTCAGGTAAACAAGTAATTAATCTTACCGAAGAGCAAATCACTCAATTTGCAGGAAATATGTTGCAAGTAAAGGGAACAAAAAATAAGCGCTATATTGTAATGAGTACTACCGCTTACAAGAGTTTAAGTAAAGCACAAATAAATTTACTCAAAAATCACGGAACAATCATAAAATCTGACGTTTCCACCATAGAAAAAAATGGAGGAGGAAGCGTAAGATGTATGTTGGCTGAGGTTTTTTGAGCTTAATGAGTTTTCATTTTTTATGAACAATGCTTGCATTAATCAATTATTTTAGCTAACTTTACAACTTAGAATAACAACAATACCATTAAAACGGTAGAGTTTTTATTCTTGCGTTGTAGCCAATT
>CAZYKN010000113.1:0-6689 GCA_964648135.1 uncultured Flavobacteriaceae bacterium | reverse complement strand
TTTTTAACATCTTAAAATATTTTGTACCTTTGTAAGAATCCAAAAAGTAAGAGCCTTATGACGACCATACAACATAAAAAGAAAGATAGTTTATCCTTTGAACAGTTTAAAAACGAAGTGTTAAATGATTATAAAATTGCAGTACTCAGTAGAGAAATCAGTCTTTTAGGAAGACGTGAAGTCCTTACTGGTAAAGCAAAATTTGGAATTTTTGGTGACGGAAAAGAAGTGCCACAACTTGCCATGGCAAAAGTATTTAAAAATGGTGATTTTAGATCTGGTTATTACAGAGATCAAACGTTTATGATGGCAATTGGTCAACTTACACCAAAACAATTCTTTGCTAGTTTATATGCAGATGCAAATATTAAAAATGAACCAGCTTCTGCAGGAAGACAAATGAACGGACATTTTGCAACCCAAACACTTAACGAAAATGGTCATTGGAAAGATCTTACCAAAATAAAAAATGTAAGTGCTGATATTAGCTGTACTGCTGGACAAATGCCGAGATTGTTAGGCTTAGCACAGGCGTCTAAAATATATAGAAATGTAGAAGAATTAAAAAACAAAAACAATTTTTCTAATAATGGAAATGAAATTGCTTTTGGAACAATAGGTAATGCCAGTACTTCCGAAGGTCATTTTTTTGAAACCATAAATGCTGCAGGTGTACTACAAGTACCTATGATTATGAGTGTTTGGGATGATGAATACGGAATTTCAGTACATGCTAAATACCAAACCACAAAAGAAAATATCTCCGAAATATTAAAAGGCTTTCAACGTACAAAAAAATTAAAAGGCTTTGAAATATTAAGAGTGAATGGATGGAATTATTCTCAATTAGTTGATACCTACTCTAAAGCTGAAAAAATAGCAAGAGAAGAACACGTACCTGTGCTTATTCATGTAAACGAATTAACACAACCTCAAGGACATTCTACTTCTGGATCTCACGAAAGATACAAATCTAAAGAACGCCTACAATGGGAAAAAGAAAACGATTGCAATCTTCAAATGCGAAATTGGATTCTCAATTTTGAATTAGAAAACGGCACAGAAACCTTGCGATTTGTTTCCTCAGAAGAAGAATTAATAGCCATTGAAAAAGCAGCTAAAAAAGAAGCAAGTCAAGCAAAAAGAGAAGCTTGGAGCGAGTTTTTAAATCCGTTAAAAGAAGAAAAACAAGAACTTCTACAACTGCTAAATAACCTTGTATCAAAAAGCTCAAATAAAACGTTTATCAATGTTATTAAAACAAAATTAGAAAATACAGACATTATTAACAGAGCACTAATTATGGATACTGCTCGTAAAATTTTATTCCTATTAAAAGACGAAAATTTTAACGAAAAAGAACTCCTTAAACAATGGATTATCTCTTACAAAGCTACACAACAACCAAAGTACAGTGCGCATTTATATTCTGAACATGAAAATAACGCAACATCTATAAAAGAAATACTACCTATTTATAATGAGAATACAGAAACGGTTGATGCAAGAGTGGTTTTAAAGAACAACTTTGAAGCTTTGTTTAATAGACATAAAGAACTCTTAATATTTGGAGAAGATGCTGGTAAAATTGGCGATGTTAATCAAGGTCTAGAAGGTTTACAAGAAAAATTTGGAGCATTAAGAGTTTCAGATACAGGTATTAGAGAATCTACTATAATTGGTCAGGGAATTGGAATGGCAATGAGAGGATTAAGACCTATTGCAGAAATACAATATCTAGATTATATTTTATACGGTTTACAAACTATGAGTGATGATTTAGCAACACTTAGATGGCGAACTTTTGGACGACAAAAAGCACCACTAATTGTAAGAACACGTGGACACAGATTAGAAGGTGTTTGGCATTCTGGATCACCAATGGGTTCGCTTATTCATTTATTAAGAGGAATCTATATCCTTACACCTAGAAACATGACCAAAGCCGCAGGTTTTTACAATACATTATTAGAATCTGATGAACCTGCATTAGTTATTGAAAACCTCAATGGTTATCGTTTAAAAGAAAAACTTCCTAGTAATTTAGGTGAATTTAAAACACCTATTGGTGTTGTGGAAACCATTAGAGAAGGTAACGATATTACTGTTGTATCTTACGGATCAACACTTAGAATTGTTGAAGAAGCTGCTAAAGAATTAAGTGCTTTAAATGTGGATGTTGAAATTATTGACGCACAAACCTTGTTGCCTTTTGATATTCGTCAAGATACTGTTAAGAGCATCCAAAAAACAAACCGTTTGGTAATTGTAGATGAAGATGTAAAAGGAGGAGCATCTGCTTATTTATTAGAAGAAATTTTAAATACTCAAAATGCGTATCAATATTTAGACAGCAAACCCATAACTATTACTTCAAAGCAGCACAGACCAGCTTACGGAAGTGATGGTGATTATTTCTCTAAACCAAATGTAATGGATATTGTGGAAAGTATTTATGGAATTATGCATGAATTTAATCCAAATAAGTATCAATCTTAAAGATACTCACACCGTGACTTTGAGTCACGGTGTGAGTAAAACCTTAACTGATGACATAAAATTTCGACTTGTGTTAGAAATGACGGTAAAATCATAAAACCTAAATTATTCTGTTTTTCGTAATAATTTATTACCAACTACACATTCTAAACATCTTTGTTTTATGCAATAAGTGTTTTTTAATTGTATCAAAGCTTGGGTTTCTAAAGCATTAGAGCTAGAGATTTTTATTTCTTTAAACTTCTGAATAATACTATTTTTTTCTGGTTTGATTTGTTTGATTAAACTGATGATTTTATCTTCCTCTAATTGATCAATATATTGCTGATAAACAAATTGTAAAGGAATAATAGTATTGATTAATACCAAATCAATAAACGCTTTGGTTAATTTTTTAACCGATTTTTTAGATGTAGTATAAAAAGAATAATGAGTTTTCCAATAAATAGAGGTGCTCACAGTTAATAATTTGTAAAAATCATCTAAAGCATAAGTATTCATTAATTTAGAGAACAAACCCTGATTGTTTGCATATAAATTTGCTAATTGAGACAACCTAATGGTTGGAAAATTTGCAGGTCGTAATCTAAAAAATTGAATTTCGCTTTTATGTAATGAGGATAATTGGTATTTGTTCTTTAAAAATTGATACTCTTCAGACAGTTTGATAAAATAATCATCATCAGACAGTTCTAAATTAAGTAATCCAGCTTGTCCAAACAATAATGCTTCTATCTTAAATACGTCATTACTATTTTTTCTAAAAACAGAGAAATCAAAAGATTGTGCCAAATTAAAGAAAGAATCTCCATTAACTTTTAATCCAAAATTTTTAGATAATAACACAAACAAAACAGCTTCCCAATCATTATTTAACTCTTTTAATAAATCTAAAATTAAAACAGATTTCTGTTGTAACCGTTCAATATACAAGCTATCAATAAAATTATTTAGCGTAAATTTATCAATAAATTGAATATCATTTTCGCAAAAAATAAACGGATTGCTTTTAGAAAATAATTGATAATAATTTGAAATTAATTTTTTTGAAATATATGGCTGAATCACAAAAGTTGGTATTCTAGAATTATCTGCTCTAAAGACTGCAACGTCATGTTCCCAAACTATATGCAGAATAACATTATCATAAGCAGAGTCTTGCTCGTGATGATGCACATACCAATCAGATGATTTTATATGAATTTCTACATTTCCTGCCCAAAGCTGTCCATCAATTACTAATTTAGCATTAAAAAAATCTGGACCAGCATTTTTATTATGTGTTCCTACATTTAAAATTTGAATTTTTTCTCCCTGAATATCTGTCAAATTTGAAATATCAAACAAGCTAAACTTCCATAAGTAATGTATAAAATCTTCTTTTATCAAAACATGCAATTTTTAATAAAATCAAATTTAAGAAGTTTTAATGAGATTATTAAATAAAACTAGCCATTATTACCAAAAAAAAATGAAACTGTATTGGAAACAAAGTATTAAGTCTATTTTTAATAAAAAAAGTTTATTAAAAATTAATAGTTATAAATAAAAATTTATAGTTTATATTTACACTCACACCGAGACTCAAAGTCTCGGTGTGAGTACTTTTTTTAAAGTTATTTAATGCTCTTTTATATTTTAATTTTTAAAAAAAACAACTGATAAAAAACCTCACAGGTTTTAAAAACCTGTGAGGTTTGAAGTATGAAAATTTAAGATTTCAAATAAAAAAACTTAGAAACTAAAAAATTGAAAAAGATATTTATTCTATATATCCCATTTTTCGCATCCAATCATCATTAAACATTTTTCCAACATATCTTGTTCCGTGATCGTGAAATAATACCACAACTACATCGTCTTTTTTAAAATGATGTTTTAGTTGCAATAATCCTTTTATAGCAGATCCAGCAGAATTTCCCATAAAAAGTCCTTCTTCTTTAGCTAATTTTTGAGTATAAATTGCTCCGTCTTTATCAGTTACTTTTTCAAAACCATCAATTACTGAAAAATCGACATTTTTAGGAAGAATATCTTCACCTATTCCTTCGGTTACATACGGATAAATTTCATTCTCATCAAAAATTCCTGTTTCGTGATATTTTTTAAATACCGAACCATAAGTATCGATTCCCCAAATTTTAATCTGCGGATTTTTTTCTTTTAAATATTTACCAATTCCAGAAATAGTCCCTCCTGTTCCAACTCCAACCACAAAATGTGTGATTTTACCATCGGTTTGTTCCCAAATTTCTGGACCCGTACTTTCGTAATGTGCAAGAGAATTAGACGGATTATCATATTGATTTACATACCATGAATTTGGTGTTTCCTCAGACAGTCTTTTTGAAACTGAATAATATGATCTTGGATCTTCTGGTTCAACCGCAGTAGGACAAACAACTACATCTGCTCCAACTGCTTTTAATATATCTACTTTTTCTTTTGACTGTTTGTCTGCCATTACAAAAATACATTTATAACCTTTTAAAGTTGCTGCAAGCGCTAATCCCATTCCTGTATTTCCACTCGTACCTTCAATAATAGTTCCTCCTGGTTGTAATCGTCCGTCTTTCTCTGCATCTTCAATCATTTTTAACGCCATACGATCCTTTGCAGAATTACCAGGATTAAAAGTTTCTACTTTAGCTAAGACTAAAGCATCTATATCTTTAACTATTTTATTCAACTTTACTAAAGGTGTGTTTCCAATAGTTTCTAATATATTATTATAATATTGCATCTGTTATTTTTTTAATTTTGGAATTTGATTTTTTTTTGTAATATTTCGAAAAATCAATAATAAAAACTAGGATCGTTATAGTCAATATCATCAAATTCATCATCTTCATCATCTTCTAGAATATCAAATTCTTTTTTTGGTGCTTCGGTTGGTAATTCGCCAAGAGAAAAGAGTAATAAAGGTATCGATTTATCTTCTGTAGTTTTATATTTATCAATAAATTCAACAAAAAACGTCCATAAATTCATAAAATCATATACGTAAAGCAACTTTTTGTTTTGCTGATTAAAAATCATTTCAATTTTATAATCGCTCATTTGTGATAAACCACCAACTTGTTCGTTCATATTAAAAAGCGGAATTTCTTCGCCTTGATTCCAATCGAAATCCGTATGATAAAACGACGCCATCTCTAAACCATCAAAACCAAAGGCGTTTACAATGGTTTGATGTAATTCTTCTAAGGTAAAATCTCTCGAAATAGCTATTTCTCTAATAACATCCTGTTTGGAATCGAGTATTATTCTAAATTTATACATGTACTAATTTATTGAATTTTCAATATACAAAATTAAGTTTATTTTTAATACATTTAACAAAATATCGCTATATTTGTAAACTATTTTGAATACTTAATTACAATTTTATGCCTGAAAAAAGAATACTTCATTTATTAAATATGTCTTCAAAAGGGACATTAATGGAAACCTTAGGAATAGTTTATACTGAAGTTGGTGTAGATTATTTGGTTGCAACCATGGCAATTACTGAAAAAGTATTACAACCAAACGGCTTGTTGCACGGTGGAGCATCTGTTGCTCTTGCCGAAACACTTGGAGGTGCAGCCTCGCATTTGTTTATTGAAAGCGGTGAACAAGAAGTTAGAGGTATTGAAATAACTGCAAATCATCTAAAAAGCAAACGTGAAGGTATTGTAAAAGCAACTGCAAGAATCATCAATCAAGGAAAAACACTGCATTTGTGGGAAATTAAAATTGAAGATGAAGAAGGTGATTTAATTTCATTGTGTAAATTGACAAATATTGTATTAGATACCAAGAAAGATAAATAAGTTAAGATTTATAAAATAAGTGTTCTTTAGTTTAAAACATTGTTAATAATACTTTTAACCACTAAGAACACTAAGAAGGCACAAGGTTCACAAAGTTGAGTGGATAATTTCTTTACTTTTTGAAAATAGTAATTTTTTTAAAAATAACCCCAAATTTTTTAATCCATTGAAAAGTAAAACAAGTCCTCTTTTAAAAAAACTAAGTCTTGTTTTATCACAAAATAAAACCTTTGTTTTTTATAGAAAACCTAATGAAAATTTAGTATTTCAAATTATTCAAGAGGACAATAACATTCATTATTTAGAGGATTTTAATCAAAGTGGTTTTGTATTTGCACCGTTTAATAATCAAGAAAAAACGATTATTTTTCCTTT
>CAZYKN010000112.1:0-6719 GCA_964648135.1 uncultured Flavobacteriaceae bacterium | reverse complement strand
TCTCTAAATTAAAGAAATTTTAAATGATTGTTAATTTTTGTCATGTACTAAAAAACTCTTAGCATAAAATCAGATGAAAACTTTGTGTTATTTCAGCGAATTTATTGGTTCAAACATCATGAAGATTGCTATGAAATATTAAAAATTAAGCATAAAAAAACCCACTCTACTCCTAGAGTGGGAAAATTGCTATGAAAAAGAAATTATTAGACTTCTCTAATAATTACGATGCAAATATATAATTATTTTATGAATTTCAAAATAAAATAAATATTTTTTTTAATTATTTTTAAATATTAACCTATGTTAAGAAAACATATCTCTCACTTTTTCAAAGAAAGATTTATTTGATTTATCAATAACGGGTTTAAAATTTTCATCTTCTATCATTTTTTGAAAGAAAGCCTTCTGTTCTTTAGATAGTTTTTTTGGAGTAAAGACATTAATATGAACTAATAAATCTCCTGTTCCATATCCATCTAAATTAGGTAATCCTTTACCTCTTAGTCTTAAAATTTTACCTGATTGTGTTCCTGCATCAATAGGTATTTTAACCTTTCCTTTTAATGTGTCAATTGTTTTTGATATTCCTAAAATTGCTTCAGGAATACTAATGTGCATATCATAATGTAAATTTACACCTTCTCTTTTTAGTAAATCATGCGGTTCTTCTTGAATAACTACCAATAAATCTCCTGGAATTCCGTTTCCTGGCGCATCATTTCCTTTTCCAGAAACTTTTAGTTGTACTCCATCTGTTACTCCAGCAGGAATATCAATACTTACCATTTCGTGCTCATAAATCATTCCGTTAGCATCAGATCCAGAAGGTCTGTGATCTACTGTTTTTCCAGCTCCTCTACATGTAGGACAGGTAGATTGGCTTTGCATTCTTCCTAAAATGGTGTTGGTAACACGCATTACAACACCTTGTCCATTACACGTTCCACATGTTTTATAAGTTGCTCCTTTGGCTTTAATTAATCGTTTAACTTTGACTTTCTTCTCAACGCCATTTAAAATTTCTGACAAACTGAGCTTTAAACGAATTCTTAAATTACTTCCTTTAACAACAGCTTGTCGTGAACGACCTCCTCCGCCAAAACCACTAAAACCTCCAAAACTTCCACCACCAAAAATATCTCCAAACTGGCTGAAAATATCTTCCATATTCATTCCTCCAAAGCCACCTGCACCACCATGACCACCTTCAAAAGCAGCATGACCATATTGGTCATATCGTGCTCTTTTATTATCATCACTCAATACTTCATAAGCTTCAGCTGCTTGCTTAAATTTTTCTTCTGCTTCTTTATTTCCTGGATTTTTATCTGGATGGTATTTTATGGCTTTTTTGCGGTATGCTTTTTTAATTTCAACCTTTGTTGCCGTTTTTGTAACTTTTAATATTTCGTAGTAATCTGGTTTTGCCATGTTTTATAATATGCTATTATGATATTTCAAAAAGGATTCCTTTACAAAGAAATCCTTTTTCAAAATATTGAATGATTATTTTTATTAATTTCCAACCACTACTTTAGGGTAGCGAATAATTTTATCTCCTAATTGATATCCGTTTTCGGTTACATCAATAATTTTACCTTTCATTTTTTTGTTTGGAGCTGGTATTTGTGTGATGGCATCATGCAATTCAGCATCAAAAACATCGCCTGCTTTTACCTTCATTTTTTGAAGTCCTTTTTGACTAAGAATTGAATTCAATTTATTACTAATTAATTCCAAGCCTTTTAAAGTTTCTTTATCTTTTACTTTTTTAACTTCAATAATACCACGATCTAAATCATCTAAAATTGGCAGAATAGCTGACATTAATTCTTGATTAGCAGTTTTAAATAATTCTAAACGTTCTTTAGAAGTACGTTTTTTATAGTTTTCAAACTCTGCAAACAAGCGCAAAAACTTATCTTTTTCTTGCGCAAGTAATTCTTCTGTTGTGGGTTCACTAGCCTCTTTAACAGGAGTTTTCTCTGTAGGTATTTCTTGTTCGTTATTTATTTGCTCAGCGTTATCTTGCACTTCTTTTTCTGTTTTATTTTTATCTTCACTCATAATATGTTCGTTTTCAAATCTGCTTATAATAAGCAAATTTATTGCCAATTTTAAAGTTGTGTCAATTTGACAGATTTTTTTTATTAGACTTTAGACTTAAAGACGCTAGACTATAGACTAATGACCAAAGACTAATGACCAAAGACTAAAAAGACTAATGACCAAAGACTAAAACGGCTAACAAATCACTTCATTCTAAACTTGTTCAGAAACTATTAATAATCCAAAGGTTTGAAATAATTAACATTACCCTATAAAGTCTAATACATGATAAAAATAGAATCAAAAACCAAAGACCAAAGACTAATGACCAAAGACTAAAACGGCTAACAAATCACTTCATTCTAAACTTGTTCAGAAACTATTAATAATCCAAAGGTTTGAAATAATTAACATTACCCTATAAAGTCTAATACATGATAAAAATAGAATCAAAAACCAAAGACCAAAGACTAATGACCAAAGACTAATAAAGACCATCAACTCCTTGTAAAAAAGCAACTAATTTACCAATCGCTTTTCCTCTATGACTAATTTTTCCTTTTTCTTCTAAAGTCATTTCCGCAAAGGAAGTATCAAATCCTTTAGGTTTAAAAATAGGGTCATATCCAAAACCTGAATTTCCTTGTTTTTCATTCAGAATTTCCCCTTTGCAAATACCTTCAAATAAAAATTGTTTTCCTTTAATATTTAACGCAATAACGGTTCTAAATTGTGCTTTTCTGTTTACTATATTATTTAAATTACTCAATATTTTTTGCATATTGTTTTCAGAATTAGAATCGTTTCCTGCATATCTAGCGGAATATACTCCTGGTTCATTGTTTAACGCTTCAACTTCTAAGCCAGTATCATCTGCAAAGCAATCATAACCGTATTTTTTTGTGATATAGTTTGCTTTTAATTTAGCATTGCCTTGTAATGTATTTTTGGTTTCTTCAATTTCTTCAGTACAACCTATCTCTTTTAAACTTAATAATGTAATTTCTTTAGGTAATAAAGCTTGGACTTCTTTAATTTTATTTTGGTTGTTTGTGGCAAATACTAGGTTCATTTATTTAATTTTATTAGTACACAATGTTAAAGATTTGAGATTGTTTTGCTTTAAGATAGTATAGACAAGATATATTTTGCAAAATTACAACCTTATATTTTAACTAATACCAATTCAACATTAAAACGCTATAAATTAAATTAGAATATCAAGTATTGTATTAGTATTAATTTCTCTCAAAGGTTACAAAATAGAATATACTTGGTAGTCTTTGCGCCTTTGTGTCTTTGCGAGAAAAAGAAGGTGAATAGTTACAATAACAATATAACTTCATAAATTAATATTATAATTTAATGACTTTGAGGAAAATTAAGAGTAGGTACAGTTTTTGTAACAAAAATAAATAATTAACTACATATAATTAAAAACAGTTTATGAATAATCAAACAAAAGAGATTAATAAAAGTACATTATTGCTTATGAGCATTGTTTTTGATGCAATAGGTTATTTATCATTTACTATTCCAATGGTAGGAGAATTTACAGATGTAATTTGGGCACCACTTTCAGCTTATCTTATGATGAAAATGTATAAAGGTAATTTAGGTAGAGTAGGAGGAGTTATTAGTTTTATTGAAGAGGCTTTGCCTGGAGTAGATGTTATTCCAACATTTACTTTAGTGTGGATTTATAAGTTTTTGATAAAGAAAGAACGATAATCGAGTAATTTTTTTGGGTTTTGTAGCTTTTTAAGGATAACCTTAAAGTTTTAACAGGTTGCTTTTTAGAATTAAGCAGAAAAAAAAATATTAATATTTATTAACAACCCTTGGTGAATCAATTATTTAGGCTAATTTTACAACATAATATATCAGTCAATGTCGCTAAGGCGAAACTGCGGATATATTATTGTTGAAAGCAATACCAATACAAAATAATTATGCCATCATTTTTAGATAATTCAGTATATCATCCAAATCACAGAATGTTACTATTTTAAAAGAGTAGTAAAAGTTCTAAAAACCTATTCAAAAAACCATTTAAACCCAAGCGGACTTAAAGATTTTTTTGCAAATTTTCTAAAAAAAGTATGTTGTCCAAAAATGCGACTAACAATAATTAAAGAGGTGAAATAAACAATGCTTATGATAAAAAAATAGATTAACCAAAAAAGAATAATGTGTGTATTTTCATTATGAATATTCAAAAATTGCATTACTGGTTTGGTAATACTTCCAGAAATTGATCCATTTACAGCAAAAACTAATAATATAAGTATTAGTTGTGTGTTAGATGAAATATTCCAATGTCTTTTAATTCTATTCATCAATCAAATATACAGACTTTTATAGTAAATAAATATCGATTAAAAATTAAAAAGTATCAAAAAAAGACTGTCTTGAAGAAGACAGCCTTTTATTTTTAAAAAAAGTTAAGTTTTATTTTCCAAAAAGGCCTCCAAGTAAACTACCTAAACCACCTTTTTTTCCTCCACCTAATAACATTCCTGCAACATCATCAATAATACTACCATCGCCATCTGCATCTAACAAACGATTTACTAAACTTTGTTGTTCTTGGTGTCCTCCACCTAATAAACCTCCAAGTAAATCTCCAATACCGTTTTGATCTTGAACGCCTTGAGTTCTTGCTTGTTTACCAATTGCTCCCATTAAAAACGGACCAGCTACTTTTAAAATATTCATAGCAGCACCCATATCAATACCACTTGTTTTGCTCACAGCTGCAGCAACATTTTCTTGTTTTCCACCAAAAACGTGTCCTAAAATACCTTCTCCATCTTTTAAAACATCGTCATCTACTTTATCACCACCTAAAATACTTCCTAGGTTGTCTAAAATACTTCCATCATGTTTACCCATAAGTGCACCTAATAAGCCAGAAGCACCTTCTGGAGTAGAAGCATTATTTTTCATTGCTCCTAAAATAAGAGGCATTGCTGCACTCATTGCTTTTTGTGTTGAACCTTCACCAAGACCAAATTGTTTACTTGCTCCTTGAATTAATGTTTGTCCCATAGGACCATTTAATAAATCTAAAATTCCTGCCATTTTTTGTTTTTTTTTATTATGTTAAAATTTTCTCGCAATATACAAAAAAATTGCCAATGCTATAAATGAAATTATCGTGCCACATTTTTAAATTAATTTTGTAAAAACTGACCAGTACCAACTGAATATTGAATACTGCCAACTGAATACTACTCCTTATAAAATGGTAATTTCACCACAACAGCAGGAATTTGTTTTTTACGAATTTGAATAAAGATTTCACTTCCTTTTTTAGAAAATGCTGTAGGAACATAACCCATTCCTATTCCTTTTTTTAGACTTGGGCTCATCGTTCCACTAGTTACTACTCCAATTTTAGCACCATTAGCATCTACAATATCGTAATCATGACGAGGAATACCTCTTTCAGTTAATTCAAAAGCGACTAATTTTTTTGAAACGCCTTCTTCTTTTTGTTTTTTGAGATAGTCATCATTTACAAAGCATTTGGTGAATTTGGTAATCCATCCTAAACCTGCTTCAATAGGAGATGTGGTATCGTTAATATCATTTCCGTAAAGGCAATAACCCATTTCTAGGCGTAAAGTATCACGAGCAGCTAAACCAATAGGTTTTATTCCAAAATCAGCTCCAGCTTCAAAAACTTTTTTCCATATTTGTTCCACTTCATCATTTTTACAGTAGATTTCAAATCCGCCAGAACCTGTATAACCTGTTGCAGAAATTATAACATGATCAATTCCTGCAAAATCATTTACTTTAAAAGTGTAAAATTTAATAGCAGCTAAGTCTTCTGATGTTAATGATTGCATTGCTTCAACTGCTTTAGGTCCTTGAATTGCTAAAAGCGAATAATCTTCGGATAAATTGCGCATTGTTGCACCAATATTTTCATTATATTTAGAAATCCAATGCCAATCTTTATCTATATTAGATGCGTTTACAACCAATAAATAGGTGTTTTCTTTAACTCTGTAACAGATTAAATCATCTACAATTCCGCCATCTTCATTAGGAAGACAGGAATATTGAGCATCTCCAATTTTTAATTTTTCTGCATCGTTGCTAGTTACTTTTTGTATTAATTGAAGGGCTTTATCGCCAGAAATTAAAAATTCTCCCATGTGAGAAACATCAAAAACACCAACAGCATTTCTAACTGTTTCATGTTCTGCGTTTACTCCTTCGTATTGAACAGGCATATTGTAACCTGCAAATCCTACTAATTTAGCTCCAAGAGCTTTGTGTATATGTGTTAAAGCTGTATCTTTCATTGTATAAATATATTTAGGTGTAAAGGTAATTTCTTTTTTAGAAATTATGCGTTCTTATTACAAAAAAAATATTTTTTTATTAAAGAAAATAGTATAGAATAAATTTTATTTTATAGTTTTTTAATGTTAAATTTGCATTAGATAGTAATAAAAATTATGAAATTAATAATATTTAGAATTCTTCTCTTTATCGTTTTTATTGGAAATGCTCAAACATTTCAATATGATATTTTTTCAAATAAATCTCATATTGGAGATTTAAAGGTTGTCAAAACAGTTTCTAAAGATGTTGTGCAAGTTGAGGTTATAAGTGAAATTAAAGTAAAACTTTTTATTGAAATTAATTTA
>CAZYKN010000111.1:0-6759 GCA_964648135.1 uncultured Flavobacteriaceae bacterium | reverse complement strand
TTTTGGCTTGTGCTGTTGGCTTTTTTGAGCGAATTGCAAATGTGTATGGCTTATGGCTTGGCTATTCATTTTATTATGCTGTTTTTAAAATTTCCTTTACTACGTTAAACATCATTGCTGAAAAATCCTCTTTAAATTCAGGATTGTCAGAATATAATTTATATAAATCAAAGTTTGTCGTTATGTGTTTCAATAATTCATCTCCTACAACTTTATCGCTTGTAATTCTTGCGTTCTGATTGTCTGAAAACTTAATTGAATTTTTCAGTTCATCATTCTTAGCAACTTCTTGAGCAATATTTTCTGCCATTTGTCTTACTTTGTCTGCATCTGTAAATTCAGTTCCGTAACGGTCGTTAAAAGTCTGAATGATACTTGAAAGTCTGTCTGTTTCTGGGTCGTTTACGCCACCTCTCATTTCTGTTGGAATAGGTTTTAAATCTTCTCCTTGTTCCATTGCTATATTGGTTGTCGTTTCCAATTGCAAACGATAACTATCCATATCAATATTTTCTAAAATATTAATTGGCATTTCTATTTCTCCTGTTCCTAATTTGTTTTGTAAATGGTTTAAGAAAATATACAAACGCTCTAAATACGCATTTTCAAAGGATACAATTTGAGATAAGAAAATATATAAACGAACATAGGTTTTTACTTTTGCTCTAAAATCTGCTTGTTGTTCTTCATCTAAATCTTCTCTAAAAACTGCACTTGCTTCATCTAAAATAGCGTGCAATTGGTCAACTGGTAAATTATCCAATATTTTATTAGAAAAATCTTCTACTTGCTCACGAGAATACACTTGATAATTATCTAAAGCATCTTGCAAATCAAATAATTTATTTGGGTCTGTTGCTTCTCCTAATATCGTGCTTTCAAAATATGGTTTAAATGCCCTTTCAATTTCATCTATTGAGTTGGCAAAATCTAATACAAAAGTATCTTGTTTTTGCGGATGACTTCTATTTAAACGTGACAAGGTTTGTACTGCATTTACACCACCTAATTTTTTATCTACGTACATTGTGTGTAGCATAGGTTGGTCAAATCCTGTTTGAAATTTATTAGCAACTAATAAAAACTTGTATTCGTCTTTTTCAAATTCTTCTGGAATATTTCCACTCGGAAAATGGTTTAAACTGCTTTCTGTTTCTCCATCAATATCTCCAGAAAAAGCAACAACTGATTTGAATGGACTATTTATAGATTTTAAATAAGCATCAAATTCCTTTTTGTACTGAACAGCCTTTTTACGACTACTCGTTACCATCATTGCTTTGGCTTTCCCTCCAATTTTTCGTTTGCGAACTACATTTTCTATAAAATGGTCAACCATTACTTTGGTTTTCTTTTTTATGGCGTGTTCGTGTGCTTCTATGTATGCTTTTAATTTCTTTTGTGCCTTTTTTTTATCGTATTCTGGGTCGTCTTCTATCTTTTTTAGTAATGCGTAGTAACTTTGATATGTTGTGTAATTGAGCAATACATCTTTTATAAAACCTTCTTCAATTGCTTGTTTCATTGAATACAAATGAAAGGCTCTGTATTTGGTTTTCCCATCTTGTTCAAATGGTAAGCCAAACAATTCTAAGGTTTTGTTTTTTGGTGTTGCCGTAAAGGCAAAGTAACTGGCATTTGGTAACATTTTACGAGATTTTACAA
Organism: uncultured Flavobacteriaceae bacterium; assembly: GCA_964648135.1. Classification (GTDB taxonomy): domain Bacteria; phylum Bacteroidota; class Bacteroidia; order Flavobacteriales; family Flavobacteriaceae; genus S010-17. The sequence goes on along the minus strand of CAZYKN010000111.1, from coordinate 5,094 downwards.
TGGCTCTTATCATATCTTCTCCTGTTATTGCTACATTTTCGTTCTCATCATAATTTTCTAAATTCTCTTGCAACTCATCTTCATCTGATACTTTAGATAGAGTTTCGTTTAGTTTACGTGCCATTTGACCACTTAAACTACTGTGTGCTTCATCTATGATTATCCCAAAATTATTTCCTGGTAACTCTGCAATATCTTCTACAATATATGGAAACTTCTGAATAGTAGTTATGATAATTTTCTTACCTTCTTCTAATGCCGTTTTTAATTGCTTACTTCCTTCTGTAATGGCTTGTACAACACCTTTTACTTGTTGGTATTGCTTTATGTTTGCTCGTATTTGTTTGTCTAATATTCTACGGTCTGTAATTACAATTATAGTATCAAAAATGGTTTTATCTCCTGCTTTGTCGTGCAAACCAACCAATTGATGTGCTAACCAAGAAATTGAATTACTTTTACCTGAACCTGCCGAATGTTGAATTAAATATTTTTGACCTGCTCCATTTTCTTGTGCATCTGCCAATAATTGACGAACAGCAGTAAGTTGATGAAATCTCGGGAAAATTAGTTTTTTCTCTTTCTTAGTTCTCTTTTTTCCTTTTGCATCTTTGTATTCTTTCTCTTCTGTGATGAGTTTTGCATAATTTTGTAGAATGTTAGTTAGGCTATTTTTAGTTAGAATTTCTTTCCATAAATAATCTGTTTTTATGCCTCCATTTGGTTCGTTTCCTGCTCCGTTTTTATTGCCTTTGTTAAATGGCAAAAAGTATGATTTCTGTCCTTTTAGTTGTGTACACATCCAAACTTCTTCTGTGTCAACTGCAAAATTCACGACCATTCTACCTAAACGAAAGATTTCTTCATTTGGGTCTCGGTCTGTTTTATATTGCTTTATGGCGTGACTTACATTTTGTTTGGTTAATTCGTTCTTCAATTCAAAACTTATAACTGGTAAACCATTGATAAATGTAACTATGTCTAACGAATTTTTGTTTTTTGTAGAATAATAGACTTGACGAGAAACAGAAAAAATATTGGCTTGATACAACTCATTATTTTTTACATTATAAGATGAAACAGGTTTGTCATAAAACAACTTGATTTTTGTATCTGTAAAACCATCTGTTACACCTTTTCGCAATACTTCTATAATACCTTTTTGTTTTATCTGGTCATTAATTCTTTTAACTATTTTTTGCTGATATAGGTCTTTATGATAGCGTTTTAGTTTTTCTATTACTTTAGGTTGCGTTTCTTCTAAAAACTCAAACAACAAAACAGCATCTACACAATTTACATTGTCGTAATCTTTTGATGTACGCAATACATATCCATTTTCAACTACTAAATAGTCTGTAATTAGTTTTTCAAAACCGTTTTCTTTTGTGTTTGTAGTTTTTGCCATTTTTAAAATTTCATATTTAATCTTTCTAACTCGTCTTGTATTTCTGTGAGTAACAATATACGGTTTTGTCTTGGTAAATCTGGATGTATCCAAAACCTTGATTTATCTTGTAATTGAGAAGCCAATTCTTGGTCTATTAATCTCGTTTTCATTGCCGCATTGTTCCATAAGTTAGATAATTCTTGATTTGGAATATAATCTCCATCTTGATTTCTTAAATAATCATACGTATGTGACCAAGCATTTTGGATTGATGCAATTGCATCATTAACTCTGACTTTTTGAGTATCACTATAAGTTAATAGTTTATCAATAACCCAACCTAATAATTTTACATCTGCAATTCCACTCATAATTATACTTTTTTATAAATTGTTGCTTCTTCTGCTACCATTGCCAATGGTATTTCTACTTGTGGCGTTTCAAATCCTCTCACATCTATCTTACCTGTTACCGCTTCCGCTATCAATGCCGTTTTGTATTCTTCTACTAAAGCGATTTCTTTTTCTATGGTGGTTATTGTTTTTGCTATTTTTTTTGTTTCGGTTTGAATGAAATTAAAAATTTCTTTTTGTTCAGAAATTGGTGGTACAGGTATTTTAGCACTTTTCATATCATAAACACCTAAACCAACTCTTGTCACTCCCAAAGAACAAAGTTCAAACTGAACATTTATAGGTTTACATTGCAATGCTCTAAATAAATAACCACCATTTAATTTTTCATAAGGTCTCATTATTGATAAATGATAACCACAAACAACATTCTCTAAATTTTCAATAACTAATGCAGGATTTGCAATATCATCTGCTGTTTCGCTATCTTTTGTAATTATTACATCATTTTTTAATAATGAGAATTTTTTAATTTGTTCTTTTTTTGCTGTTGCAACCATTAAATTCATTTCATTTGTAATGAAGTCATTTTTATATACATCAGTATAATTACAAAGTCTAACAGTTTGTTCGTTGTCTCTGGAATGTTTATCTATATTACTTGGGAAACAATTTGCAACATACTTCAACTTCCTAACCTCCCAACTCTCAGGAATATCACCCAACCATTCAATACCACTTGGTTTTAGTTTAGCATTTTTATCTAAACCTTGGGTAACTGCTTGGTTTATTATGGCTGTTTTTTGCTCGTTTAGTAGTGTTTTTAATTTTTTTTTCTTGCTGATAATGCGGTCTATTTTTTCTTGTTTGTAATCGAGAAAATTGGCTATGGCGGTTTGTTCTTCTATTGGAACGAATGGAAAATATGAATTTTTAATATCAGTATAACTAAGTGTTTGTCTAACTCCAGCACCTAATGTTTTCATATAAGATACATCAAATTGATGTAAAAGCCATTTTATATAACGTTCGTTTGATTTTTCTGTTTTTTGTAAAACAATATATCCTGTACTTACTACAACATCAATGTTAGACAAACCTGTTCTTAGACTTTTAAGGTCAAAATTTAAGTTTAAAGGGTTTATTAAAAATTCACCTTTTAATAATTCTTGATAAGTTGCTTTTGTTGCTATTGGTACTCGTTCATTATCTTTATAAACAACATTTCCAAAACTAATTGAACCGCAATTTAATTCAGGGTTTAAAGTTTTCTTTTTATGCAGTAAAATATGTTTTGCCTTAACAATTTCCCAATGATTAGGTATGTCTTTTAACCAAGGAATATCTGTATTCTTATATTTTGGATATTTTTTCATTAAGATATGATTTCTTTAAGTAAACCATCAGTTTCTTTTTCCAATTTTAAAATATCTTTTGATATTTCAAGAATACTTCTTAAATCCTGATATTTATAAAAATGTTTTGAAAATGGAATTTCATAACCTACTTTCATTTTATTTTTATCGTACCAAGTATTTTCCACAAAAGGCAATACTTCACGTTTAAAATACGTGTCAATATCTTCTTTCATTGGCACGTTTTCAGTATCCTTTAAATTTTTATCTGATTTTGGGTTTCCTTTTTTATCGGTAATTATGTTTCCGTTTTCGTCTTTTTCAGGTTGGTGTGTCGTTATTTGATAAAAACCAAAGTCTTCATTGTCAAATATTTTAGAATATTCGTTTTCTTCAAAATCAAAATACAAATCTTGTACTTTTAGAATATGAGCCGTATCTAATTGCAATCTTTTGCTACCTAATGCTTTTCGCATCTTGCTGTAAAAATCATCAGAAGAAGCGTTTATTAACTGTACTTTTCCTTTTCGTTTTGCTTCTTTGTTATTGCTAATTATCCAAACATAGGTGGCAATACCTGTATTGTAAAACATATCGTTTGGTAATTGTATGATACATTCCAAAAGGTCATTTTCTAAAATGTATTGTCTTATACCACTTTCTCCACTTCCTGCATCACCAGTAAATAGGGCAGAGCCATTGTGTACAGAAGCAATACGGCTTCCGCCATCTTTTAGGTCTTTCATTTTAGAAAGCATATGTAGCATAAACATTAACTGTCCGTCATTGCTACGAGAAGTCAAACATCTTTTTTCTTTTTCGCCTTTAAAATTTTTAATTTCTAAGTTAAAACGGTTGTCGTTTATTTCTATTTTTTTGGCTGTGCCTACATTTAGGTTTTCTTGGTCTTGTTTCCAACTTGTTCCGTAAGGTGGATTTGTCAACATAAAATTGAATTTCAAGTTTGGGTCAAAACCGTATTCACTCAATGTAGAGCCAAACTTTATTTTTTCTGGGTCTTCTCCTTTTAGCAACATATCAGACTTACATATGGCATACATTTCGCCAGTATTTTCTTGTCCATATAAATGAAAAGTGGCTTTAGATTTTATTTCGCCATCAGGGTTTGTGGCATACTTTTTAGATTGTGTAAGCATTGCACCAGAACCAACACAAGGGTCATACACTAAATAAGTTCCTTGTTTTATTTTGTCTTTTACAGGCAAATACACCAAATGTGTCATTAATTCAATAATTTCTCTTGGTGTAAAGTGTCGTCCTGCGGCTGCATTTGTTTTTTCGTTAAAACGTCTTATTAAATCTTCAAACATATAACCCATTGCCATTGGCGATATTTTTTCTGGGCTTAGTTCTATTTTTGGGCTACAAAATTTTTCGATTAAGGCAAAGGTAATTCCTGTATTTTCAAAAGTTTCTAATTGGTTTCTAAACTTAAATTTAGAAATAATGTCTTGTACATTTTCTGAAAATCCGTTTAGATAATCTAAAAAATTACTGTCTATGTTTTTTGGGTCGTCCAACAATTTTTTCATTGTGTAGGCAGACGTATTGTAAAATTCCAATCCAGAACCGTGTTCTGTACTTGTCAAAAGTCCAGCAAGGTTATCAATTTTTCCTTTAAACTGTTCGTGTGTTTTTTGAACCTTGTCTTTGGTTTTTTCTAAAGCCAAATCCAAACGTCTTAAAACGGTCATGGGCAAAATCACATCTTGATATTGATTTTCAAGATATTTATTGATTAATACATCATCGGCAACAGTCCAGATGAAGTTGATAATCGGTTGTAGGCTTTGTGTATCTAAATTCATTTTATTTCTTTCTTTTCAGGAAGCAACTTACTCCCCAAAACAAATCGCCGACAAGATACATATTTATTAAAATAATTTCATTTTTTTGCGCAAGCTTTTTTTTTGGCTTCGCCGTTCATTTGGCTTTGCCGTTCATTTGTCCTTCGGACGTTCATTTTGCCTTCGGC
>CAZYKN010000110.1:0-6761 GCA_964648135.1 uncultured Flavobacteriaceae bacterium | reverse complement strand
TTTTTTTGTCATGTATTAAGAAAAATTAGTTATTACTAAACTATGGTAGAATGGTAATATCCTATAGATAAAAATCATATTCAACTTAGCTTCTTTACACTTTTGCAAGAGTTTTTTTTTATTTTGTAACCTTTGATAGAAATTAATGGCTGAGTAATAATCTAAATATTATTGTAATCTTAAAAAGCGAATAAAATAGATAGCTTAGTTGAATTATTTTAAAAATAGACTAAGCAAAGACTTAGATAAGCTTTTACCAATTACATTTTAAAATAAAACAGCTACTTAAACCTAAAAACCACTAAACATATTCTGTTTAGTGGTTTTTAAGTTAAAATTTACGGTAAAATTATACTATCCGTGTAAAATCTCTTTTTTAGCCAACAACTCTTCTTCTGTTTCTACATGATCTTCATCAGGCACACAACAATCCACAGGACAAACACTTGCGCATTGAGGTTCATCGTGAAAACCTTTACATTCTGTACATTTATCTGTAATGATAAAATAGAATTCATCAGATAATGGTTCGTTCATTGCATCTGCATCAACTTCTCCTGCATTAGGTAAAGTTATTGTTCCTGTTGCATTTGTTCCTTCGGCATAAGACCATTCAGAATCTGGTTCGTAAATTGCATTGTTAGGACATTCTGCAACACAAGCGTCACAGTTTATACATTCGTCTGTTATTATAATTGCCATTTTTGTTTGTTTTATAATTAATAATAGCACAAAATTACAAAATATATCTTTTATAAATAACTGATTTTAATCATTGTTATCTATTTAGAATGATTCTAAATTTACATCGGTTAAAAACTATTTAAAAAAAACATTTTTAGAAGAGCTAAATATCTTAAATTTGAGCCACTTTAATACTATAAAAAAAGTTATAATGACAAATACAAAAGATACAATTAAAGAAGAGTTATCGGAAGTTGTTATCCGTTTTGTTGGAGATTCTGGAGACGGAATGCAACTTACGGGTATGCAGTTTACTGATACGTCTGCAATGTTTGGTAACGATGTTGCCACATTTCCCAATTATCCATCAGAAATTAGAGCTCCTCAAGGGAGTTTATATGGAGTAAGTGGATTTCAAGTACATATAGGTAGTGTAGAAATTAGCACTCCTGGAGAAGACTTAGACCTATTAGTATGTATGAATCCCGCAGCCTTAAAAACCAATATTGGTGCTTTAAAAGCAGGTCATACTGTTATTGTAGATACCGATTCGTTTACCAAAAAAAATTTAGAAAAAGCACTTTATGCTAGCAATCCGTTAGAAGATGGCAGTTTAAATAATTATCGTGTAATTGAAGTCGCCATGACATCGCTTACAAGAGAAGCCTTATCTGATATGGGATTAGATAATAAATCTATCACTAGAAGTAAAAATATGTTTGCTTTAGGAATGGTTTATTGGATGTATAATCGTGATATGGAGCATACTTTAGACTTCTTTAATAAGAAGTTCGCTAAGAAGCCTCTTATTGCTGAAGCCAATTCAAAAGTGTTAAAAACAGGATTTTATTTTGCGGAAACTTTAGAATTAATACCTAATTCCTATTCTATTTCTCCTTCTAAAATGCCAAAAGGTGAATATAGAATTATAAACGGAAATCAAGCAACTGCTTGGGGATTTTTAGCTGCTGCTGAAAAATCTGGTTTAGAATTATTTTTAGGTTCTTATCCTATTACTCCAGCATCAGATATATTACACGAATTAGTTAAACACAAACATTTTGGTGTAAAAGCATTTCAAGCAGAAGATGAAATTGCAGGAGTTACTTCTGCCATAGGAGCATCTTTTGCAGGTGATTTTGCTATAACTACAACTTCTGGACCTGGATTAGCTTTAAAAGGCGAAGCAATAGGTTTAGCAATGATTTTAGAATTACCGTTAGTTATTGTTAATGTACAACGTGGTGGTCCTTCTACTGGTTTGCCTACAAAAACAGAGCAATCGGATTTATTACAAGCTTTATATGGTAGAAATGGTGAAAGTCCGTTAATTGTCATTGCAGCCAGTACTCCTGCAGATTGTTTTGATTGGGCTTACGAAGCAGCAAAATTAACTCTAGAACACATGACGCCTGTTTTATTATTAACCGATGGTTATATTGCAAATGGTTCTGAACCTTGGAGAATAAAATCTATTAAAGATATGCCAAATATAAGTAACCGCAAAATAACAGGAGGTAATCCAGAAAATTGGCACGTATATGATAGAGATGAAAAAACTTTAGCCAGAGAGTGGGCAATTCCTGGCACAAAAGGCTTTGAACACAGAGTTGGTGGTTTAGAAAAAGATAAAACTACTGGTAATGTGTCTTATATTCCAGAAAATCACGAGTATATGACCAAAATTAGAGCTGAAAAAGTACAACGTGTACAAGACAGTATTCCTAATTTAAAAGCGGAATTTAATGAAGAAGGTGATTTATTAGTTGTTGGTTGGGGTGGAACTTTTGGTTCGTTACATACTGCTACTAAAAAATTATCTGGTGAAGGTGTTAAAGTAGGTCATGCTCATTTTAATTATATTAATCCTTTTCCAAAAAATACAGAAGAAGTCTTTAAAAAATTCAAAAAAATTGTAGTTTGCGAATTAAATAACGGACAGTTAGCATCGGTTTTAAGAGCTAAATATCCTAATATTACATTCTCTCAATATAATAAAATTCAAGGATTGCCTTTTGGAGCAAATGAATTAACTCAAAAATTTAAAACACTACTATAATATATGGAAACAGCAGTAAAAAAATATACTTTTAGAGATTTTCAATCAGATCAAGAAGTAAGATGGTGTCCAGGTTGCGATGATTACGTTATTTTACGTTCTATGCAAAAAGCACTTCCAGAAATGGGACTTAAAAAAGAAGATGTAGTATTCATCTCTGGTATTGGATGTTCTTCACGTTTTCCGTATTATATGGATACTTACGGAATGCACAGTATTCACGGTAGAGCAGCTGCCATTGCCACAGGTGTTAAGTTAGCAAATCCTAATTTAAGTGTTTGGACAATTACAGGTGATGGTGATAGTTTAGCCATTGGAGGAAATCATTTTATCCACGTTTTAAGACGTAATGTTAATTTGAATATTATCCTTTTTAATAATGAAATTTATGGATTAACTAAAGGTCAGTTCTCTCCTACTTCATTAATTGGTCAAAAAACAAAAACTTCTCCTTACGGAAATACACAACCTCCTTTTTCACCTGGTGTTTTAGCGATGGGTGCAAATGCTCGATTCTTTGCTCGTTTGGCAGGAAATAATCCTAAAGAAATGACCAAAGTGTTTATTGAGGCTGAAAAATTTAAAGGAACTTCTCTAATTGAAGTAATGCAAAATTGTGTTATCTTTAATGATGGCTGCTTTACGCAATTTACAGATAAAAAAGTAAAAGACGACAAGCAATTACATGTTGAACACGGTAAACCAATGATTTTTGGTAAAGAGCGTAATAAAGGTCTAATCCTTAATGGTCTTAAACTAGAAGTAGTTACTATTGGTGAAAACGGAGTTACAGAAGAGGATATTTTAATTCACGATATGAAAGAACACGATAACACTTTACATAATATGTTGGTTAAATTGGAATATCCAATGGTTACGGGAATTGTTCGTGCATCGGAAGAATTAACTTTTGGACAACGTGAGGAAGCCTTAACTAAAGAAGTTAAAGCACATTCTAAATTTTCTAAAGTAGATGATTTATTCTTTAGTGGTGAAACTTACGAAGTATAACAAATAGATATATGATGAATAATAAAGCCATTTTAATTAGATTTTTTTCTCTTATTATGGCTTTTTTTATACAAACTTTTTTACCAATTAATGATGATTATCAGTATTCAAAAAAAAGCTTAAATTTATCTTTGTAGTATAATTATAAAACATTTTTAATTAAAAAAAATATGGGTTACGAAGCAATTATAGTATTTGTTTTAGCAGGAGTATTTTTAGTAGTATTGGCAAATACTATTTCAAACTTAGCATCGCCTAAATCAGATAATAAATCAAAACAAGATCCTTATGAATGTGGTGTGGAAACCATTGGTCCAACTTGGGTACAATTTAAAGTAGGATATTATTTATTTGCAATTTTGTTCTTACTTTTTGATATTGAAGTCGCTTTTTTAGTACCTTGGGCTGTGGTTTTTAAAAGTGTAGGTACTGTAGCTTTAGTTGAGATTATTATATTTTTAGTAATTTTAGGCTTAGGTTTAATTTATGCGTTAAAGAAAAAAGCTTTGGAATGGGAGTGATGTAGTGTTCAGTTGGCAGTTGGCAGTCTTCAGTGTTCAGTTGGTAGGTTGCAGTTGGTAGATGATAGTTTTGGAGTGGTAAATGAAAAATAAGTTAATTAATATTTGGAAGTGTTTATAACATAAATAATCTTCCGTCTAAATAAATATGACAAAAAATAATACAGAATTGGCAAAAGATTTTCCAGGAAAAGTAATTCCTGCTGGAAATGGAGCAAATATAGTAGTTACTACTTTAGACAAGGTAATTAATTGGGGACGATCAAATTCGCTTTGGCCTTTGTATTTTGGTACATCGTGCTGTGCCATTGAAATGATGCAAACAGGTGCTGCAAAACACGATTGGTCAAGATTTGGTTTTGAGGTTGCAAGACCTTCACCAAGACAAGCAGACCTTATTATTATAGCAGGAACTATTGTTAATAAAATGGCGCCAGTTTTAAGACGTCTTTACGACCAAATGGCTGAACCTAAATATGTTGTTGCTATGGGAGCATGTGCTATTTCTGGTGGTCCGTTTTTTTATAACTCCTACTCTGTTGTTAAAGGTGCAGACCATGTAATACCTGTTGATGTTTATGTTCCAGGTTGTCCACCAAGACCAGAAGCCTTATTAGAAGGAATGATTATGTTACAGGAAAAAATTAGAGCAAATAGTGCCAATAGAGACAATCCGATTGATGGTTTTGATGAAGGAGTGATAAAGTAAAATACAATACTTGCGTTTCAAAAAATAAAACAATGAACAACGAAGAATTAAAAAATAGCATAACTGCAATCAACTCCAATCTTGAGTTTACAGAAGAAGCTTCTGAGTTTTTAAATGTAATGGTTTCAAAAGAGGATTTACACTCCTTATGTACTCAGCTTAAAGCGGATGAAAACTTGGCTTTTGATTATCTTTTCTGTATGACAGGAATAGATTACGGTAAAGAACTTGGCGTTATTTATCATTTAGAAAGTGTAAAACACAGACATCAAATGGTAGTAAAAGTAAAGACAGAAGATAGAGAAAACCCTGTATTAGACAGCGTTACTGATATTTGGAAAACAGCAGAATTTAACGAAATGGAAATATTTGACTTCTTTGGAATAAGCTTTACCAATCATCCAAACTTAAAACGATTGTTTTTAACACCAGAATGGAATGGCTTTCCACTTAGAAAAGATTATGTTGATGAAGAGAATATGGTAATCAAGTAGTATTTTGAATTCAAAACTCAAAACTCAAAATTTAAAAAATGAAAGACCAACTAATAAAAGAAAGATTTAAAACGGAAGAGTACTTTGTAAATATGGGACCACAGCATCCTGCTACTCATGGTGTTTTACGTTTAATCTTAACCATTGATGGTGAAATTATAAAAAATATTGAACCAGATTTAGGGTATATTCATCGTTCTATTGAAAAAATGTGTGAGCGTGATAGTTATCAGCAAATAGTACATTTAACAGATAGAATGGATTATTTGTCTTCTCATATTAATAACGAAGCGGTTTGTTTAACTGTTGAAAAAGCTTTGCAAATTGAAGTGCCAGAACGTGTAAAAGTAATAAGAACCATTATAAGTGAATTAACAAGAATCGCATCGCACACGCTTTGGTGGGGAGTTATGGGAATGGATGTTGGTGCATTAACCACCTATTTCTTAGCTTTTAGAGATCGTGAAATGATTAACGATATTTTTGAGGAAACTTGTGGAGCTAGATTAACGATGAATTATAATATTCCTGGTGGTTTAATGTTTGATATTCACCCAAATTTTGTAAAAAGAGTAAAAGAATTTATCGTAAAATTTAGAAAGAATTTACCTGAATATGATAAACTGCTCACAGGAAATGTAATTTTCCAAAAAAGAACAAAAGGTGTTGGTTTACTAAGTTATGAAGATGCAATTTCTTATGGAGTTTCTGGACCTGTTGCACGTGGAAGTGGATATTCAAGTGATGTCCGTAAAATTCACCCTTATTCCGCTTACAATCAAGTAAACTTTGAAGAAATTTTATTTACAGAAGGCGATACGTTATCAAGATATAAAGTGCGAATTGCAGAAATGTGGGAAAGCATGAAAATTATAGAGCAATTAATAGATAATATTCCCGAAGGAGATATAAAAGTAGCAACAAATGCAGTAATTAAACTTCCAAAAGGTGAATTTTATCAAAAAGTAGAAACAGCAAGAGGTGAATTAGGTGTGTATATTAACAGTACAGGAACTAAAAATCCATATAGAATGAAATTCCGCTCACCAGGATTATCCAATTTAAACGCTTTAAAACAAATGGCAGTTGGAGCAAAAATAGGTGACTTGGTTGCTACAATGGCTTCCTTAGATATTGTTGTTCCAGATATTGATAGATGAAAATGTTGAATTATGAATGTTGAATTATGAATGCTGAATTATGAATGTTGAATTTTGAATGTTGAATTTTGAATGTTGAATGTTGAATGTTGAATGTTGAATGTTGAATGTTGAATGTTGAAT
>CAZYKN010000109.1:0-6797 GCA_964648135.1 uncultured Flavobacteriaceae bacterium | reverse complement strand
CGGGACAAGCAGTAGGAGCTTTACATTTAGCACCTTGATCCCTATGTAAAACTATTTTCAAATTCAGTTTATATCTCTTCTCAATCTCCCCCCAGACAGCAACAAACGTAGCAAGTTGTCTCTCACTCGGCATTTTGTTTGTAAAATTACCGGTTAAAGAAATAGCAATGCCATGTATATTTACAGAATTTACACCTAAACAGCAATCAGATGTATGATATCTAATATATTTTAAATCTTGCACAATTCTAGCAATTCCATCACCAACAACAACATTATAAGCAATATATTTATAACCGAATTCTCCTTTTGTCTTCCTATTTTCAGCCCAAGGCTTTTTCTTGTGCCAAACCTCAATTTGATTTAGTAAAGAATCTAAATCTTGCTTATTATAAACAATTCTAGTTACGGTATGATGCAACCCTAATAAATAAATATTTCTAGAATTAACTTCTCTAATCTTGTTTCTACAATCCATTTCACAAATTATATCATTTTAGCATTCTAAAATTAAATACTTACAAATAACTTTTTTAGCGTCTTCAAAACCATAGCAAACAACTGCTTTATATCCAACAGCATTTAACCTTTTTAACCATTCCTTTTGGCTATCGCTTACACTCGGCCTAAATTGTTTAGGCTTTTTCATTTCTATGAATAAACCATGAAAACCTTGTCTAGGGACAGGTAAAAAAATATCAGGAACTCCTGCTTTTCTTCCCTCAGCTTTAAAGAATTTTCCTCTAATAATTGCCAACTTTCCTCCTCCGTAACTCTCATTTGGAATTGCAAACATTAAACTTAATTCAGGATATTTTTTACTCATCATTTTAGCCCATTGAAAAAGTCTAACTTGCTCAACATGCTCCAAGTGTCTCTTCATTTTTTAAATAATTATTTTACTCTTCTGTTCATCACTCAACCTTTCTATTAATGGCTCAATTTCCACAATTTCAATAATAAAAACGTCTAACGGTTGTCTTATTTTTTTAGAGGCTGTAACCCTTTTAATCTGAGATTTGTATTTTATTACTTTTGCTTTTTTTAATAAAATTACAACAGAATTAATAAGCTTGTCTAAACTTACATGTCTTTTTGTTCTTAAAGAGAAATCTACTCTTAACCAAACACCTCCTAAAATAGTAGTGTAATCATAAGTTTTGAGTGTATCAAGTCCTCTTGCTAAAAATAAATCAAAACCTTTTTTTCCATAAGCCTTTGCTCGTAAATCAAAATAAAATCTATAACTTTTCATGTTTCAAATTCTTATACATTCCAACCCCAATGGTCAAAAATGCTTATATTCAAACCACTGCCATTGTAAGCAAACAATCCATACCTTTGAGCGTCCATGAAAGCGAATCAGAAGCAACCTTTTTCATCTGTAAAGGCATTGGAGCGGCAAAAGGTAAAGAAATATAGCCATTAAGCTTCCAACTACTCCATGCTGTTCCATTCAACCAGGCTAAAAGATTCATAGGAAACGGCAAATTTATACCATCACTAGTTACAGTATCACCGGAGTTACTCCCACTTTTCCAGCGCACTCGCCATTTCCACATTACACTGCCAGCGTCATAATGTAAGCCGAATTCAACATAATTATTATTTGTTCCGTCATCTAATCTTATACCAGTAAACGCAGTGTCAAACCCTACAAGAAAACCAGCATTCGCAACCAAACCATGCGGTAATGAACTAAAAGGAGCACCACTTCTATATGCAAAAATATTAATATTTCTAGCATCAAACAATAAAACAGAAGGACGATACAAAGTATAGGTATTAGCAACATTGTCTTGTGTAGTATTCTCATTTGGGACAGAAAATGGAGAATCACTAGCAAAAGTAAAATAACTTGGTAACGTATTCGTGTCAAAAGTCTCATCAAAAGGCCTACCAGTAAACAACCTGTTTTGCATGGTAAATTCATCACCAAAATAAATTACAGGATCAGGTAACTCACTTTCAGGCACTTTACCATCAACAAGATCAGCTTTATCATTTAATAAATTATCAACTTCTGTTTTTGTATAAGCATTTACTTGCGTAGCAGTAACATTATGCGGATTATCGGTTCTTCCCCTATGAGTAGTATTTGCACTCACATCAGAATTATTTGATACAGCACTATCAAAATCCGTAATATCACTAGCAACATGTGTATGAACTTTATTCGCTTTATTGTCAAGATTGTCTTTTACAAGTTTTTCGCTAGGATAATGCGTATCATCAGGAGTAGATTGCCAACTTGTAACTTTATTCGCTTTATCTTCCTTATCATCCAATAAACTATCTGTTTCAGATTTTGTATAGGCTCCAACATCGCCAGCAGTAACATTATGTGGATTTCCACTTGTTACTTGGCTATGCTGATAAGCAGTGTTACCCCAATCTCCGTAAAAAGCTGTCTCGTGCGTTGTTCCAAGCGCCAAACTTGGACTAATCTCTACATAATCGCTTCCACTCCATCTATAAGTTTTATTGGTATCTTTTGCAACATAAATTTTTCCACTCTCACCAGTAGCAGGAAAATCATTCTCTGTATTATACTCTAAAACATCATCAACATAAGAAGGTAATTGAGAACTAAAAACCTTTCCACTACTGTCTAATGTAGCAACGCCATTTGCTACACCTTTTTCCGATGCTGGTATCTGCTCAACATTTAAAACATTTCCTAAACCAACTTGCTCTTTTGTAACATTGTGCGGATTGTCTGTCATGCTTCTATGGTTTGTATTAGCACTTACATCAGAGTTACTAGAAACTGCGCTATCAAAATCTGTTATATCACTTGCAACATGCGTATGTGTTTTAAAAGCAAACACATTATCTTTGACTTTTAACAGAAAAGCATCAGCGTCAACATCTAATGTATCAGTATCTATTTTATTAGCTATAAAATCAGGATTACCATCACTAGCATTAATCTTAATTTTGTAAGTATCACCACTTCCAGAACCACCACCGGAACCACCCCCAGAAAAGGATCTAGGCATGTTTCTAATTATCAGTGACAAAATCCATTTTCTAATTTCTTCCTTATCAAGATCCGCAAGAGTAACCTTTTTTTTATTGATTTTAAGCTCAACGTTTCTAATATCATTTTTAAGATTTTTAATCTTTTCTATTAAATCTTTTTTTTCTTTTTTATTTTTTACTTTTAACTTGTTTATCTGTTTTTCCTTTTCCTCAAGGATTTTATTTAATTTAGAGAATTCCTTTGTAAAATCAATAACAATATTTTTTATACTATCTTCTGTTTCCATTTTTACAACTTCAAGATTCTTATCAATTTTCTCTTCTTTTTGTAAAGTCTCATGCAATTTCTTGTCAAACTTTTCTAAAACCTCACTTAAAGAATTAACAATATCAGATTTGATTTCAGCCAGTTCTGCATCAGTAAAATAATCCTCACCTTTAATGGGCTTGTCACCCTTAAAATACTCACGCAATAAACTTACAAACTCAACCGCCTTTTCATCCTTCGTTTTTTCCTTTCTCTTTTTCTTAGGCTTCTGATACTTCTTTGCTAGCTCTTCAATTAGCATCGCTAAATCTATTTATTTTATCTAAAATTCTGTCAACATACCTATCAAGTTTATTTTCAATTATACTATTTTTTTTACTAACATCGTTTATATTTTCAATCATTTTTTGTATGGCTTTTGTATTATTCTCAAAAGCAATAAGAACACGTTCGTTTAATTGTTTTAATTCTTCATCTTTTGAATTAAGTTTTTCCCAAAGTCTCTTTTCGTTCAATGCAACAAACTTCGTAATTATCCAATAAAACAAAGAAAGCATTACACCAACAATTAAACCGCTAAAACCTGTTTCTGTTAATTTTTTTATTAGTTCTATGCTCATCACTCAAAAATTAATATTTCATCAATGTAAACTTCAAATCTAGTAGAAGCACCATTTTGCGGAGAAACTTTTACCCGCAATCCATCAGTTTCCATTTGCGTAACAAATCTAGGTATGTTTAACCAATCATCTTTTGTTCCAACATGTTCCGTATGTAAAACATTTATGAAAGTTCCATTCTCTTTTCTATCAATAAAGAAATCTGTATCGTTATTGTCACTAGCTAAATGTAAACTAATTAAAGCACCAACAGCTCTATAATTAACAAGTTCTGATAAATGTATTTCAGAGCTCCAGGGATCAGTAATAATATTTCCATCGTGTATTGTTATTCTGCTTATGGGAGCCGGTCTTACATTTCTTGACACATAAGGCGTTGGCATATTACCAAGTTCAAGTTTTAATTTACAAACTCTATAAGTAGCCGGATTACTAGATGCATAAATTTTAATTCTTGGAGCAATAAGAACCATTTCAGGTTTTATTTCAAACTTTATGATAAAAAATCTTTTACCAGAAAATTTATCTCCTTGATAAACAATAAATTTTTTATTCTCGTAAAACCAGTTACTTCCATCATACCATTTCAGAAATACTTTCATTGACATCGTAGAATCTCCTCCAGTAACATTCTCAACAAAACCGGAAAAAAGTAATTCCTTACCAACAAGAAAATCCGGTTCATCTGTAACAGGAAAAGGTATTGAGCCAAACTCAAAATCTGAGTCAGTAGCACCTACGAATTCAAAACAATTATTTCCAGCATACAAATCAACATGTGCCCAATCAGTAGTCCAGAATCCAAAACGATTATAGTAAAAATCAGAATTTACAAGATAGTTTTTCTTTCCAGCAAAATTATTATTCATTGTATAAAACTTCCGCATTTCAATGATATTTTCATCACTCAAACTAACACCATTTTGTAATCTTAAATAAGCTAAAATAGCATACGGATTAGAAGTCCCAACAACATTTTCAATATCAGAGGCACTTGGCGGATTTGTAGTTCCTTCTGTTCCTTGCACGATTACAACATGCACAACTCCACCACCACCAGAACCAACTAATGTAGTTCTATCCAAGTAAACAACAACCGCATCCATTCTTTTAGAGCTTGTAGTAGGCTCATCTAAAAATTCATCTGTATCTAAACCGATTAAGTAATAAGCAGGTTCATTCAATCCATCCCCACCGGAATTTTTTAACCAGTATCTGCCTTTCACAACCTTAACCTTATTTTGATTTACATCAAAAGTTACCCTTAAATCATCAAAAGTAAAAGCACCTTCTGCTTGTATTGTATATAAACCAAGCAAATGCTCCTCTCTTAAATTCATTCCATCTTTTATAAAAACTTTTCCAGCCATAATTACATTATATCAGATTAGATTACATCTACGCTTAAATCTTTCTTGTCCTTGATTAAATTAACACTAACCTTCCCGGTTCTATCAATAGTTTTAGCACCCACAAACAATTCCTCTTCAACACCTTGTAAATTAAAATGTATTTTCTGGTAAAGTTTTACATCATCCCAGCTACCTCTAAAATCAACATCTAAAACAAACAACCTTTTAAGCCCTAAATTTAATAAACCCTTCATTACATTTCCAGCATCATCATAATTCGCATACATCGTATAATTGTCCATTGCAGTATTCTCAAACCTTTTTTGTATTCTAGGCTTATCATTTATTTGAGCTTCTAAATAACCTAAATTTCTATTTACATTACCAACAGCAGTAACATTTCCGTATGGATCAGCGTAACCATAGCTATTTACGGTCTTGTCAATGTCACCTTGCACAATTACAGCATTCCAATAATTGTCAACCGCTTTTAACTTAAAATTACTCCAAATCGGATTATTTACATCTCCCCAATATTCATCAATTTTTACATACTTTACAGGTAAATCTAACGTTCTATTGTTCCACATTCTTAATATAGGCTTTAACATAGTATTGTCATCATATTTAAAACTAAATAAATAATCTAAACCCGGATAAGCTAAACTTGTATCATAAATTATTTTAGAAACACTCATCGCTGTTCCATTACCGATATTCATTTGCATTTCTCCGTATAAATCATGGTTTGTATAATCTAAAATCCTAACATACCTATCAGCATAAGCATTCATTAATTCTTTTATAATATCCGGAGCTTTTCCCCCGATTTGATAAGGCACTCCCATCGTGTTATACTCTTCACCAAAAGCAAAAGCCCTAGAAAATGCATGTAAAAACTCTTTTGTGTAAAGTTTACCAATCCAACGGCCATTTGTTCCAAAAGAATACTCAACACCGGTTAGAATACCACCATAAACAAGCTTATCATCAATAAACGCACCAACTAAAAAAACAAACGGAGTTAATTCATCAATTAATTTCTTATTAGCAACAAAACTAAACTCGCCACCACCAACAGAAAAAATATTAGTAGTAAACCTAAAATCAACCAATGGTAGCTCAATATATTTTTGCCAGTCCTCCTGTGTCCACTTAAATAAAACAACCCTAAATTCCATTGTAAAAATCAGCATATTTTATTGTAACCTTTGCGTTAGAATTAAAATCAAAACCACCAAAAGCAACTTTATTTTCTCCAGGATAAACTTTTATTAAAGCATTCCTAGTATAGCCTTGCCAATCTTCGGTATTATCTAAAACAACGTGTAAACCATTTGCAAACCAAACATCAACAAAATGTCCATCTTGTATTGTATTGTCTATAAAAAAACTTTTTCCTTTTGTTAAATTAAATATTGCAGGCTTTGTAATTTCCCCGTAAATAGTAGCTTGTATAAAAAAAGGAACATTGCCATTGTTATATATAGTTACACCGCCAGAATCTAAATTCTCCCAATTTAAAGGAACATAACTAGGTATAGGCCAGCCAGAATAACTTTGTGGAGCAAT
>CAZYKN010000108.1:0-6819 GCA_964648135.1 uncultured Flavobacteriaceae bacterium | reverse complement strand
TGAATTAAAAACGGTTCATAGACTTCTTCAATAGTTTCTGCATTTTCACTTACAGCCGTTGCTAGTGTGGTTAAACCAACAGGTCCACCTTTAAACTTATCAATAATAGTAGTTAAAATTTTATTATCCATTTCATCTAAACCATGTGCATCAACTTGTAAAGCTTCAAGAGCAATTTTAGAAATTTGAATATCAATAATACCTTTATTTTTAATTTGAGCAAAATCTCGCACTCTCCTTAAAAGTGCATTGGCAATTCTTGGTGTACCACGGCTTCTTCCTGCAATTTCAATAGCAGCTTCCATAGAAATTGGTACATTTATAATTCCTGCACTACGCTGTACAATAGTAGTTAAAATTTCTGTATTGTAGTATTGTAATCTAGAGCTTATTCCAAATCTAGCTCTCATAGGAGCGGTTAATAAACCAGAACGTGTAGTTGCACCTATTAAGGTAAAAGGTTCTAAATCTATCTGAACTGTTCTTGCATTTGGTCCAGATTCAATCATAATATCAATCTTATAGTCTTCCATAGCAGAATACAAATATTCTTCTACAATAGGACTTAATCGATGGATTTCATCAATAAATAACACATCTCTTTCGCCAAGATTGGTTAGTAATCCTGCCAAATCACCTGGTTTATCTAAAACAGGTCCTGAAGTAATTTTAATATTTGCGTGAAGTTCATTAGCCAAAATATTGGCCAAAGTGGTTTTCCCTAAACCAGGAGGACCATGAAATAATGTATGATCTAAAGCTTCGCTTCGTTGATTAGCTGCTTCTACAAATATTTTTAAATTTTCTAAAATCTGATCTTGACCTGTAAAATCGTTAAAAGATAACGGTCTTAATTGTTTTTCAATATCGAGGTCTTCGGTACTAAAATTTTCATTGGAAGCGTCTAAATTCTCATTCATAAAACAAAACTACAAAATCAAATTGAATTAACTAATGCTTTTTGGGTTCTAATACAATAGCATCACCAAAGGTTAATCTAATTTCGTGTAGCTGTTTGTCTGCTTCTAATCGTGTTTTATAATAACCTACTTTTACTTTCCAATTTGGCGAATCGTATTCTAAAGAGCACGATGTACCAGGAAATAATTCTCTAAATTTATTTTGATTTCTTATTGCTCCATTTTCACTACCATAAAAAATTTGGATTCTATAATTTGGTAGTTTGTTTATATGTGTTTTGTTATAAGAGATTTTTCTTGCAACTAATTTTTCAATTTGTGGAGAGCTTTCTATTTGAATAATTCCTTCTTCTGTTTGCGAAAACATATAAGAAAATTGAAATAAAAAGATGATAATTATTATTTTTTTTAACATGGTGATCTTGTTTCTTTTTTGCGCAAAGGTAGTAATACTTTATTAAATCGTCTAAAATATTATTTAGAATGATTATAAATTACGAACTTGCTTTATTTTAAATTTATTTTTTAACAGATAAATACTATTTTTGCCAAATCGATTTTTGCAAGTTTATTTTGCAATAATTAAATGAAAATATTGTGCCAAAAGCATTTGAAATTTATAAAATATGAAAATTGTGAACCAACACAGTCCTGTACAAAGATTAACGAAAATAGTTTTCGCTTTATTGTTTGTTTTTTCTATTAGTTTATCTGCACAAGATGCTACTAACGGAAAAAAACTCTTTCAAGCCAATTGTGCTGCTTGTCATAAATTAGACAAAAAATTAGTAGGTCCTGCTTTAAAAGGAATTACTGAAAAGCGTGAAAACAAATGGTTAAAAGCTTGGATTAAAGACAACAACGCTTTACGTAAAAGTGGCGATGCAGATGCAAAGCAAGTGTTTGAAGAAAACAACAAGATGCCAATGACTGCTTTTCCTCAATTATCTGATAAAGATATTGATGATATTTTAGCCTATACCGATGGTAAAGCAACTAAAAAGGCTGCTGCTCCTGCAACTGGAGGAGTTGATCCTAAAGTAGCTGAAGGTAAAAAGTTATTTAAAACAAACTGTGCTGCTTGTCATAAATTAGACAAAAAACTAGTTGGACCTCCTTTAAAAGGGATTACCGAAAAACGGGAAACAGCGTGGTTACACAAATGGATTAAAGACAACAATGCTTTACGTGCAAGTGGTGATGCTTTAGCAAAACAAGTATTTGAAGAAAATAATAAAATGCCAATGACCACTTTCCCTCAATTAAAGGATAGTGATATTGATAAAATATTAGCCTATTTAACAGTTGGTGATGTTAAAAAAGTGGTTGCAGGAACAAAAAATGCAACTAAAACGAATACTAAAAAATCAGCTAAAGCTGAATCTTCTAGTTCTTGGACGGATTGGGTAGTTATTTTAGCTATTCTAGCCTTATTGTTTATCGCTTTTAAATCTAAAGTAACTTTCGTTAAAATAATTGCAACAATTTTTATCTTAATTGGAGCAGCATATTATTTGTTTAACTCTTTAATGTCTATTGGTATAGATCAAGGTTATCAACCAATTCAACCTATTGCCTTCTCACATAAAATTCATGCTGGAGATAATAAGATAGATTGTCAATATTGTCACTCTTCTGCTAAACACAGTAAAGTGTCTGGTGTACCAACAGCAAATGTATGTATGAACTGTCATAAATCTATTAGTGAAGTTGCTGAAGATACTAAAGTAGGAGATTTAGGTAAAAAAGAATTAGACAAAGAAATCCAAAAAATCTATGACGCAATAGGTTGGGATAAAGATAATTTTAAATACAAGGAAAACTATAAACAAAAACCTATAAAATGGACAAGAGTTCATAATTTACAAGATTTTGTTTATTACAACCACTCACAACACGTAACGGTAGCAGGTTTAAAATGTCAAACATGCCACGGACCAGTTGAAACGTATGACGAAATGAAACAATTTGCACCTCTTACTATGCGTTGGTGTTTAGATTGTCATAAGTCTAAAGAAGTGAACATGGATAATAAGTATTATACAAAAATTCACGAAGAACTTAAAAAAACAGGTGTTGATAAAGCAACTATTGCAGAATTAGGTGGTAGAGAATGTGGTAAATGCCACTATTAATCAATTAAGAATTCGAATTACGGTAAACGTAAAGCAAATTATATAAAATTACATATCAAGATATGGCATCAAACAAAAAATATTGGACAAGCGCTGCAGAGCTTAAAGATGGTTCAATTGTTGAAAAGCTAAGTAAAGCAGAATTTTTAGAAGAAATTCCAACCGATGAATTTTTAGGTGATAAAGAAACCTTAGAATCATCTTCAACTACTCGTAGAGATTTCTTAAAATATGTTGGATTTACAACAGCAGCTGCTTCTTTAGCAGCTTGTGAAGGTCCTGTTATTAAAACAATTCCTTACGTAGTAAAACCAAACGATATTAATCCTGGTGTTGCAGACTATTACGCTACAGCTATTGCTGATGGATTTGACTTTGCAAACCTCTTAGTTAAAGTTCGTGATGGTCGTCCAATTAAAATTGGTCCAAATAAAGAAGCTGGAGCTAATAATGGTACAAATGCAAGAGTACAAGCATCTGTTTTATCTCTTTATGACAACCACCGATTAAAAGGTGCTTTAGCCAATGGTAAAGCAACCGATTATAAAGCTTTAGACAATGCCATTGTAAATAAATTAAATGCAGTTGGTTCTAAAAAAATAGTTTTCTTAACAGGAACTATGGCTAGCCCTTCAACAGATAAATTAATAGCTGAATTTAAAGCAAAATATCCAACCACAGAACACGTAGTTTATGATGCTGTTTCAGAATCTGCTGCATTAGATGCTTTTGAAGCAATGTACGGTTCAAGAGCCTTACCAAATTACGATTTTTCTAAAGCAGAAACTATTGTGAGTATTGGTGCAGATTTCTTAGGAGATTGGCAAGGTGGAGGTTTTGAAAAAGGATATGCTACAAACAGAGTTCCTAAAAACGGAAAAATGTCTAAGCACATTCAGTTTGAATCTAATTTGTCTTTAACTGGTGCAAATGCTGACAAACGTTTTGCTTTAAAACCATCTGAACAAAAATTTGCATTAATCAATCTTTTTAATGCTGTAACTGGTCAATCACTTCCTTCTAAAGCTACACCGCAAGACGCAGCTATTAAAAATGCAGCTAAAACAATAAAGGCAGCTGGAAGCAATGCCGTTGTTGTAACAGGTATTCAAGATAAAAACGCACAATTAATCGCTTTATCACTAAATAAATTTTTAGCGAGTAAAGCAGTTGATACAAAAAACACAAACAATACAAGAAAAGGGAATGATGCTAAAGTTGCTCAATTAATTTCAGATATGAAAGCTGGAAATGTTGGTGCGCTTATCATCAATCAATCAAATCCTGTTTATACTTTAGCAAATTCAAAAGATTTTGTTGCTGGTTTGAAAAAAGTAGGTGTAACTGTTGCTTTTGCAATGACACCTAATGAAACTACAAAACACATTCAGTTTGTAAATGCAACACCTCACTATTTAGAAGCTTGGGGTGATGTTGAAATTGTTAAAGGACAATTCAGCTTAATGCAACCAACTATCAATAAATTATTTGACACTCGTCAATTTCAAGATGCTTTGTTGAGTTGGACAGGTAATACTTCTTCGTATTACAATTACCTTAAAAATTATTGGAGTAACGGAATTTTAGGAGGTTCTTCTTGGAATACTGCCTTACAAAACGGTACTTTCAAAAAAGCAATTAATCAAGAGGCTATTTCTGAAGAGGTAGCATCAGATGAGGTTGCAAATACTTCGGTTGATCTTAGTGCAGCTGCATCCGCTTTAGCGAAAACAAAAACAAATGCTATTGAATTTACTACTTATACTAAAGTAGGATTAGGAGATGGACAACAAGCAAATAATCCTTGGTTGCAAGAATTACCAGATCCAATTACTAGAACATCTTGGGACAACTATTTATTAGTTGCTCGTGCAGACGCAGAAGTGATGAACTTAAAAAACTGGACGGTAGATAACGGTGCTTTAAATGGTGATTTAGTTGATGTAACTGTTGATGGAACAACTATTAAAAACGTTCCTGTTTACATTCAACCAGGTCAAGCAAAAGGAACTGTTGCCTTAGCACTTGGTTATGGTAGAGCAGAAGGAATGCAAAAAGAAATGATGACAGGTGTAAATGCTTATCCTTTAGCAGATAAAGTAGGTGCAAATGTAAAAATTTCTAAAGTTTCAGGAGAGCATAAATTTGCTTGTGTACAATTACAACACACCATGATGGGTCGTGATGAAATTGTAAATGAAACACCATTAACCGATTTTATAAATAAACCAAAAGAAGAATGGAATGCAGAGCCTAAATTTTCATTAGATCACCAAGAAGTAACTGTTGCAGAGGCTTCTTTATATGATGAATTTGGAAATAAAGTAGGTCCTCATTTTAATTTAAGTATTGACTTGGCAACCTGTACTGGTTGTGCAGCTTGTATTATAGCTTGTCATGCAGAAAATAATGTACCTGTTGTAGGTAAAAGAGAAATTAGACGAAGTAGAGATATGCACTGGTTACGTGTAGATAGATACTATACTTCAGACATGACACCAGAAAAAGGAAAAGAAGAAGGTATTTTTGGAAGTGGTGAGTATTTTAATGCAGAAATTCAACCACAAGATCAACCACAAGTTTCTTTTCAACCAGTAATGTGTCAGCACTGTAACAATGCTCCTTGTGAGAATGTTTGTCCAGTTGCAGCAACATCACATGGTCGTCAAGGTCAAAATCAAATGGCTTATAACCGTTGTGTAGGTACTAGATATTGTGCAAATAACTGTCCGTATAGAGTACGTAGATTTAATTGGTTTAAATACGCAAACAATAGTGAGTTTAACTTCAATATGAATAATGAACTTGGTAGAATGGTATTAAATCCAGATGTGGTTGTTCGTGCAAGAGGAGTAATGGAAAAATGTTCTATGTGTATTCAAATGACACAAGCTACTATTCTTAAAGCAAAAAAAGAAGGAAGACCAGTTAGAACTGGAGAGTACGAAACTGCGTGTACCAATGCGTGTAGTACTGGAGCAATGAGTTTTGGAGATATTAATAATCCAGAAGAAAAAGTAGCGGAATTACAAGAAGATAAAAGAACGTTTAAATTGCTTGAATTTATTGGAACAAGACCTAATGTATTGTATCAATTAAAAGTAAGAAACGATAAAGCTTAATAAAAATAACTAAATTAAAAATATTGATGTTTTATACATTAATTATAAACTAAAATTTAAAATAATATGTCTCATTACGAATCGCCTCTTAGAGAAACCTTAGTCTTAGGAGATAAAAGTTACCTAGATATATCCAATGATATAGCTGCGCCTATTGAGGGAAAAGCCAATAAAATGTGGTGGCTTGTTTTTTCAATTGCTTCCCTTGCTTTCCTTTGGGGATTAGGAAATATTGCTTATTTAATAGGTAATGGTATTGGAGTTTGGGGTTTAAATAACAAAATTAACTGGGCTTGGGATATTACAAACTTTGTTTGGTGGGTTGGTATCGGTCACGCAGGTACACTAATCTCAGCAGTATTGTTATTATTCCGCCAGAAATGGAGAATGGGTATTAACCGTTCTGCAGAAGCAATGACCATCTTTGCAGTGGTGCAAGCAGGAATGTTTCCAATTATACACATGGGACGTGTTTGGAACGCTCCTTGGGTATTACCAATTCCTAATCAGTTTGGGTCTTTATGGACAAACTTTAATTCACCATTATTATGGGATGTATTTGCAATATCAACCTATTTATCGGTTTCATTAGTATTTTGGTGGACAGGTTTATTACCAGATTTTGCAATGATACGTGATAGA
>CAZYKN010000107.1:0-6861 GCA_964648135.1 uncultured Flavobacteriaceae bacterium | reverse complement strand
CTATTTCAAACTTGAATCAAATCTTAATAATACTCTAAAAATTATACCTTATCTTTGAACTTTAATTAAAAGGCATGAAAACAACATCAATTTTAATGAATAGATTATCTATAATAGGATTTTTTTTAATCCTAACTTCCTGTTCATCTAACAAAGTGAGTTTTAATTCTGCTGATGAAATTGAAGCTAAAACCATCAATTTACGAACAGAAAACAGGTTTTTTATTCCTAAAGAAAATTATAAACCAATTCATATTAGAGTAAATATGATTTATCTTTTAGGCAAAAATGGCGAAGGAAATTATAATGGTAAAAACCAAGAAGACAATGAAATATTTTCTAAAATTTATAAAAATATAAATCATTTATACGCCAATTTAGTTAAAACTAAAGATAGTGCTTGTTATACAGGAAAAGATTTTATTAAAGATTCCAAAATTCAATTCGATTTTAAGTCCTTATTCGTTAAAGACAGTTTTGCTAGGAATTATAGAAATGCTAAAGGTTTTAATGAAAAAAAACGCACTTACAGCATCTTTACACCTTCTAACAAATGGTATTTAAAATATTTAGATGATAATATTAACGATACCATCCAAAAAAAAGGAATAAATGCCTATTTTAATATGGACACCAAAGCCTATGAGGATGTTGTAAAAAACAATTCAGGTACATTGTATAAAAAATTATTAAGCGTTTCGGTTTCACAATTTCCTTCTTATAGTGATTTTAATAGAAGCTCACAAGTCTGCTTTCCTAATAAATACACCAAACGCTTATGGATGGAACATGTTTACCCTAAAACACATCCTAAAGTAACTTGGAAAAAAAATGTGAAATATTGGTTTATTAATGAATATGGTGGTTTTGCTCATGAACTTGGGCATTCACTAAGTTTAACGCATGGAAATGAGTATCATAGACCAAATAAATGTAATGATGCTATAATGTCTCAAAGCGGAAAAGCAAAACGTAATTACATCCAACCAACAGAAATTGGTAAAATTCATAAAGCTTTAATGACCAGTAATCTTATTCAATTTATACCAAAAAATGCCAATTATGATGTGCCTAAAATTGTTTCAGAAAATGAAAATTGGGACTTTAAAACCCTTCGTTTCTACCAAGATATTATTGTAGAAGAAGGAAAAATTTTAATCCTTAACGGAAAAGTGATACTTCCAGATAATGCTTCTATTTTATTAGAAAAAGAGGCTATTTTAGTTTTGAACAATGCAACATTACAAACAGCAACAAACAAACCGTTTACAAATATTATTAAAGAAAAACATGCCAAAATTATTACATATTAAACATCTGTTTTTTGACTTAGATCATACTTTATGGGATTTTGAAACCAATTCTAAAAAAGCCTATGAATATATTTTTAAAGAACACAATATCAATATTTCCATTGAAGAGTTTATCCGTTTTTATGAACCCATAAATCATGCGTATTGGAAATTATATAGAGAAGAGAAAATCAGTAAAAAGGATTTAAAGTACGCTCGTTTGAATGATACTTTTAACAAACTAAATTATGCTATTTCTAAAGAAACCATCTTGTTATTAGCAGATGATTACTTAAAAAACTTATCCAATTACAACACCTTATTTGACGGTACAATAGACTTACTCAATTATTTAAAGCCAAAATATAAATTACATATTATTACCAATGGTTTTCATGAAATTCAGTCAGCTAAATTAGAAAATGCTAAAATTGCTCATTTTTTTGAACAAGTAATTACCTCAGAAAGTGTTCATGTAAAGAAACCCAATCCTAAAATATTTTTTCATGCGCTTGAACAAGCCAAAGCACACACTTATGAAAGTGTAATGATTGGAGATAATCTAGAAGCAGACATTTATGGAGCTAAAAACATCGGTTTACCCACAATTTACTGTAACTTTAATGATGAAACACTATCAAATAAAACGATTACTGTTCATAAATTAAATCAGATTAAGGATTATTTATAGTATGAAAAAAGAAAAATTACATCTCTATTTTGTTCCAGGCTTAGCTGCAAGTACTGCTATTTTTGAATATATTAAATTAGATGAAAGTAAATATACTATTCATTTATTGCCTTGGTTAATTCCTTTATCAAAAGAAGAAAGTCTAGAAAATTACGCTAAACGGATGTGTAAAAGCATCACAGAAAAAAATCATGTACTTATTGGAGTTTCCTTTGGAGGAATCATGGTTCAAGAAATGAGTAAAATTTCTCATCCGTTAAAAACAATTATTATTTCTAGTGTAAAACATCACAACGAAATGCCTTTGCGCTTAAAAATTGCAAAAAACACCAGAGCCTACAAATTAACTCCTGTAAAAGCGCTAACCAATATAGAAAAATTTGCAACCTATCTTTACGGAGATACCATTAAAAAACGAGCCGAACTTTATCAAAAATATCTTTCTATGAGAGATAAAAAATACTTGCCTTGGTCTATTAAAAACGTGTTGCATTGGAAACAAAATTCAGAAAATAACAACATCATTCATATTCACGGAAATAAAGATGGTATTTTTCCCATTAAAAACATAAATAATTGTATTATTGTTGAAGGTGGAACGCATATTATGATTTTGAATAAAGCAAGAAAAATTAGTATGATTTTAGAAAAAACGCTAGATGCTGAATATAAACAGATACTGAAATAAATTCAGTATAACAATAAAAACTAAGAACAGATTAATGCAAATAGAAAAAACATTCATAAAAGATTTAATTATCATAAAACCAAGAGTTTTTAAGGACAAACGTGGTTATTTTATGGAATCATATAATAAAGAGCAATTAGCTGCTGTTTTGGATGAGGATTTTATTCAAGATAATGAATCATTGTCCGATAAAAACGTATTACGTGGACTTCATTTTCAAAAACCGCCTTATGCACAAGCCAAACTTGTACGAGTTATTAAAGGTGCAATATTAGATATTGTAGTTGATTTAAGAAAAGACCAACCAACTTATGGCAAGCATTTTGCAGTAAAACTAACAGCTAAAAATAAAAAACAGTTGTTCATTCCAAAAGGATTTGCTCACGGCTTTTTAACCCTAAAGAAAAACACCATCTTTAGCTATAAATGCTCAGATTATTATCATCCTGAAACCGAGGAAACCATCAACTGTTTTGATAAAGATTTAGCCATTGATTGGAAAACAAAAAAAGTAATTTTATCAGATAAAGACAAAAACGGAATAAAATTTAGTACCTTTAACTCTCCGTTTTAAAAAACACTTAAATTCATTCGCTATGAGCACTATATACAAATTTTTTATCTTGATTAGCATCGTAATTATTGCCGCTTTTTTTATTAAAGCTACACAACAAGCACCAAATATTGAAGAAACTACTTCTAAAATTAGCAATACAACAGCAACGGATAAAAATGTAAGTCCTAATTACGAAATAAAAGCCGTAACCATGCCAAGTTTCCTTGAATTTGCAAATGAAGAAGTGCCTTTAAATGTTCAAGATGTTTATGAACGAATGGATAGAGAATTACACGTAAACACCTATTGGCAATCAAATACTATTTTATATGCAAAAAGAGCGCATAAATTCTTCCCTATTATTGAAAAAATATTAGCAGAAAATGGTGTTCCAGATGATTTTAAATATTTGGCTTTGATAGAAAGTGGTCTTATGAATGTTACTTCTCCTGCTGGAGCAAAAGGCTTTTGGCAAATTATGAAAACAACAGGACGAGAAAACGGATTGGAAATTAACAAAAATGTTGATGAGCGTTATAACTTAGAAAAAGCGACACGTGTTGCGTGTAAATATTTGAAAAGTGCACATGATAAATTTGGCAGTTGGACAATGGCTGCAGCTTCGTATAATAGTGGTAGAGCTGGAATTATAAAGCAAATGGACAAACAGCAAGTTAAAAATTATTACGATTTATTGCTTGGTGAGGAAACTTCACGCTATGTGTTTAGAATAATTGCAGCAAAAGAAATTTTAACTCATCCAAAAAAATACGGTTTTATTTATAATAAAAATGACCTCTACAATCACAAAGACACTTACCAAGTTGAAGTAGATACTGTAATTACAAATATTGCCAGTTTTGCTAAGCATTATGGTTTAAATTATAAAGAACTCAAAGCTTATAATCCATGGCTTAGAGAAAATGTATTGAACAATGCTTCTCATAAAAAGTATTTAATTTCTTTGCCTAGGTAATTGAATACACATTTTATATTTTTATCAAAGTAGGATTCAAGTTACAAACACAACTTTTCTCCTACTCTATTTTACGTAATTCTTCATCATACAAGCCAACCAAAATACTATTTCCGTTATCGTCAATTTTTAAACCGCCATATTTGGCTTTTTCGTATTTTTTGCTTGTTCCTTCTTCAAAAAAGTATGATTCTGCTCCAATATTTATATTTCTCCATTTAGCTGAAGTATAGTTTATTAGATAATCTCCTTCGTTTTTTGGAATAAGTTTGTCTTGAAATCGTATTCTTTCAGCTACAGCTTTATCATTTAATTTTACAACACAATAACCTCTTTTAGAAATACTGTCTAAATTTATATTTCTAGAAATATCATAATTTAAACGCATATAATCGCCTTGCATTAAAGAACGTGGATCAACTGGAGCGAGTTTTAATAAAACTAACCTTCCATTTTTTATGGTTTCTTCTTTATTTATTACAGATTTATTAAAGAAAAACAACAATCCTATAAGGTTAATTAAAATAATATAATTGCTATACTTTTTCATTTTTAAAGGATTTTGTAGTGAATAAATAAAGGATTAAAAACAGCATTCCAGAAGCAAAAAGCAAAATGGATTTCTTTAACAAAGTAAACTCTAAATCGTAATAATACTGACCAATAAAATAAAGCAATGCCAATATGCCTAAAACCAATCCTATTTTATGATTTACATAAAAACTCAATAAAATAAGCAATAACGCTCCTAATATTGCAGGAGAAAAAGCTGTAATCACTAATAAAGGAACAATAACTAAATAAGCTATAATTTGTTGTTTTTGCTTATGAATAGACAGTATATTTAATATTTTTGAAATTACAAACAGTAAAATAATGAACAATACTGTTGATAAAAGCCATGATTTTTCAATTGGAAATCCGTGTATTTTTCGAGTTGCATAATAACCTAATGTAACCAAATATGAAACCACTGTTCCCGTTAATACTGGACGATATAATTTTGTCATTTTTTTATGAAAATGAATTATTTTTGCTTCAAAAAGATATAAACCGCTTAAAAATAAACTTATAAAAACAGCATAGATAGGTGCTAATTGATAAGTTCTATTTAAAAAGATAATGATTGAAACCATCGAAAGGTTGATTACTAAAACGGAAAGAAAAGACAACATATAATTCTGTGAAAAATACAATGTTACCAATGCAATGAGCATAAAAATCAAGGCAATTAAATTATCGTCTGTATGTGTTTTACCAAAGCCAAACATAAGTAATGAAAAACCAAGTGCATAAGCGGAAATGCTAAAAGTATCTAGTATTAATTTATCTGATTTGTTATTCAAAACAATTGCTCCAATAATAAGAAGAGTTCCTAAAGTGAGCAGTCCTATTTTTGAGTCATACAATCCTCCTAGCATCAAAAACCCAAGAAAAGCTAAAGTAGCAACTACACTACCAACAATGGTTAATATTTTTATAGCTATACTTGATTGGTTGTATTCTTTATCTTGATATTCTTTTTGAATGGCTTGTTCATTAAATACTATTGTATCTTTTGAAGCTTCCTGAATTGCAGTTAAAAGTGAGCCTATTTCTAAATTATTTTTCATCTTTCCATTGTTTTTGAAGGTTCATTAAATACTTTACTAAAAAAGTAACACTTACAACTACAAACAAGCCAATAAACAAGAGGCTAATGTATTCTTTATCATGAATTTGCTCTACAAAAAACGCACTCAACAAGATGATAATACTCAACGGTATCAAAGCTAAATAAAAACTCTTTTTTTCTTTAAATCCGTAATAAATTCCTAATGAATATAGAATAAGCATTTGAAAAACTACAATAAATGAATTTTCTTTATGTCTATGAGAAAAAATAACTTCAAACATTCCAGCAGTAATCAATAAAATGATTGATAGTGCTAGAATATACTCAAACCATTTAGGAATTTTGTATTTTTTATGTTTTAAAAAGAGTGTTCCTAAAAGAAATACTGCATTCATAGCAATAAAAATGGAATATACCGTAATATCACTCCAATTAGGAGCAACTTGTTCAACATAAAATCCAAAAGTTACGTTTATC
This sequence comes from uncultured Flavobacteriaceae bacterium, assembly GCA_964648135.1. Lineage (GTDB taxonomy): Bacteria > Bacteroidota > Bacteroidia > Flavobacteriales > Flavobacteriaceae > S010-17. Next base: position 566 of record CAZYKN010000107.1, on the reverse strand, counting down.
AAAACTAAAAACAACAGCCATAATACGGCAAAATTACTAACTAAAACCCATAGAGCAACAGCCATAGTCCAACCCAAAAAGAAATCATACGCATTTGCTCCTGTTTGGTATATTTGTCCAAATACAGCAAACAAAACACCAACAAGCATTGAAGCTCCTGTCAATAAAATATTTTTGAATATCGGCTTAATTTTAGCAAAAACAGCAATCAATGTAAGTGCAACAATTAAAATTTCAATAATTCCTAATTTAGTGAATTTATGTAAATCATCCCAATTATACGCAAAGAAAAAGACTATTCCAACCACACTTAAACCAACACCCAAACTCATAAAAAAGAGTGCTAAAAATTGTTGCCAATCCTTTTTTTTGTGATAAATTTTTTCTGTTAAAACCGTTTGAATATCAGCTTGATTAATTGAGCTGTTTCTAGTAATAATTTGTAAGTCTTCTTGTGTAATCATTTTAAATAATTGAGTTTAATTGCTTCACTAAATCAACTTCATTTTTATATATTATATTATGTGTAGCACAACCAGCTGTTGTTGTTGAATATGCAGCATGCT
>CAZYKN010000106.1:2359-6883 GCA_964648135.1 uncultured Flavobacteriaceae bacterium | reverse complement strand
TTTTATCTATGAGATTCTGAAACAAGTTTAGAATGAATGTACCTATTTATCAAAATCTTCCATAATAGATTGACTAATCCCCATATTGGAGAAGCCACCATCGTGAAAAAGGTTTTGCAAGGTTACTTTTTTAGTTAAATCTGAAAATAATGAAATGGTATAATCTGCACACTCTAAAGCAGTTGCATTACCTAAAGGCGACATTTTTTCTGCGTAATTTAAAAATCCTGTAAAGCCTTTTACACCACTTCCTGCTGTTGTTGGTGTTGGTGATTGCGAAATGGTATTTACACGTACTTTGTGATCTCTTCCAAAGAAATAACCAAAACTACGAGCAATAGACTCTAAATAGGCTTTATTGTCTGCCATATCATTATAATCTGGAAAAACACGTTGTGCTGCCATATAAGTTAAAGCTACAATACTTCCCCATTCGTTCATTGCATTGTTTTTATATAATACTTGCATTACTTTATGGAAAGACAACGCAGAAATATCAAAACCTTTGTGTGTAAAATCATAATTTTGACTGGTATAATGATTTCCTTTACGAACGTTGATGGACATTCCAATAGAATGCAAAACAAAGTCTAACTTTCCTCCTAAAATTTCTACAGATTTCTGAACTAAATTTTCTAAATCTTCTAAAGAGGTCGCATCAGCAGGAATTACTTCTGAACCTGTTTTTTCTGCAAGTTCATTAATTAAACCCATTCTTAAAGCAACAGGTGCATTGGTTAATACAAAAGTAGCTCCTTCTTCATGCGCTCTTTCTGCCACTTTCCAAGCAATTGAATTTTCATCTAATGCTCCAAATATTATTCCTCTTTTTCCTTTTAGTAAATTGTACATATTGTTTAGTCTTTGGTTTTTAGTCTTTGGTCGATAGTTAAACTACACGACATATTTTATTTATTAAGATTGCAAAAATAAACAATTTTATGGTTTTAACAATTCTTTTGCGTGTGCTAAAGCCGATTTTGTTAATTGCTTTCCTCCTAACATCTCTGCAATTTCGTTTAAACGCTCCTTTTTATCGAGTTTTTTAATGTTCGTTTCTACTCTGTCTTTATTCTCTTGTTTATACACTTTAAAGTGATCTTGTCCTTTAGCTGCAATTTGAGGTAAATGTGTAATAGCAACCACTTGCATATTTTCGCTCATTTGAAGCATTACTTTTGCTATTTTATTAGAAACTTCGCCTGAAACACCTGTATCTATCTCATCAAAAATAATGGTTGGCAATTCTGTATATTTAGATAAAATGGATTTTACTGCCAACATAATTCTAGACATTTCTCCTCCAGAAGGTCCTTTTTTAATAGAAATAAAATCGGCTCCTTTATTGGTAGAAATTAAAAATTGAAGTTCGTCTTTTCCGTTGGCAAAAAATTGCTCTTTTTGAATTAATTCTATTTTAAATTGCACCGAAGGCATTTCTAAATTAGCCAAAACCGATTCCAGTTGTTTGATAAAACTAGGAATACTCTTTTTTCTATTTTGATGTATTTTAGTAGCCAAAGCATTTAATTGCTCACTTACTTTGTTAATTTCAGATTTTTTTGATTGTACTATTTCATCGGCACTTTGTACTTGTTGCACTTTTAAATCTAACTCTTCAAATTTAAGATGCAAGTCCTCTATGCTTGAAATTTGATGTTTTTTATATAAATCAAATAATAATTGTAATCTGTCATTGTATTTTTCTAGTTCAAACGGATTGGATTCTGTTTTTTCATTAAGATTTTCTAATTCTTTGGCAATATCTTCCAACTCAATTTTTAAACTGGTAATTCGCTGATGTAATGTTGCATATTCTTTTGAAAAACTATTAATGTTGGCTAAATTGTTTTGCATGATTAACAAAGCATCTAAAACACCATTTTCTTCGGCATAAGCAATAGATAAACTATTCGCTAAACTTTCGTTGATTAATTCTACATTGCTTAACTGATCTATTTTTTGCTCTAATTCTTCTTGCTCTCCTTCCTTAAAATCGGCTTTTTCTAATTCTTCAAACAGAAACAAGTTATATTCATATTGTTGTTTAGCTTGTTCTTGTGTTGCTAGTATTTTGGCTAATTCTTTTTCTAATTGTTTTAATATTTTTAATCCTCTTGCATACGATTCTAAATATTTTTTATTTCCTGCCAATGAATCAATTAGATGAAATTGGTAATCCGTTTGCGCCAATTGTAAAGTTTGATGTTGAGAATGTACATCAATTAATTTTTCACTTAATCTATTTAAAACTTGAAGTGTTAATGGTGTATCGTTAATGAAAGCTCGTGATTTTCCGCTAGGAAGAATTTCTCTTCTTATGATAGTTAAAGGTTCAAAATCTAAATCGTTTTCTGCAAAAAAGGTTTCTAAATGATAATTTTTAATAGAGAACTCAGCTTCTACAATACATTTTTGATCTTTATTTTTTAAGGATGACAAATCAGCTCTTTTTCCTAACACCAAACCTAAACCACCAAGTAAAATGGATTTTCCAGCACCAGTTTCACCAGTTATAATGGACAATCCATTAGAAAAATCGACTTTTAAATGATCAATTAAGGCAAAGTTTTTAATCAACAGACTTTGTAGCATAATGTTTTATAGTAAGCTAAAAATTAATCAATATGTTTCCAATCATCGCCTTTAGCAGGAAAAACACGCATTAACATTTCTTTTAAATTGCGAGTATCCATTTTTGGACCATCTTTAAAAATATTGACAATTTCATCGGATTTCGTATCCATAAAAATACGCAATAAAAAAGCGGAAGGTCTTCTTGAATAAATCTGTTTTAAACTAATTATTGCATTTGAAATGGTTCTTTTTGCTTTCAGTTTATCTTTAAACATAGCATCTAAACCTTTTAAATGATAATTGTACAACATAGACCTAAAGCTTACATAAGTGTTATTCAGCAGATTATCAATTAATTGAAAACGAGATTTATTACCATCTAAACTATTCCAACCTTTATGACCTCCTTGCTGTGCTGTTAAAAGAATTTCTTGTGCTTTTTTAAAATAAGTATCACCACCTTTTAACGCAAAACTATCTTGATCAAAACCTAAAATAATATTGGCATAAAAAGCCAATAACGAGGTTAAGTTAGATTGGTAACTAGATTCATTATATATTAAAGGTTGAAATTCTTCATACACAAATGAAATATCATCGTCTTGATAATTTAAAATAGGCGTTTGATAAGTGGAGTTATAAACAGGTCTAACCACTTGAACTTGTATTGTTCCTGTAAATTTATTTCCGTCTTGTTCGGTAACATTTAGTGTTATTCCACACTGTATTTTTTCTTGTTTTTTAAACTGTAAATTCGTCCATTTTGTATTGTTTAAAAACTCGTTCATGGCTTTTTCTAAAGTTTTAAAAACTTGTTTGTTAGAACCACTAATCTGACTTGCATTTACGGTTACTTTACAATTTAATTCTTGGGCTATGGTATTAAAACCTAGAAGAAGTAAAAGGATGATTATCTGTTTTTTCATATTTTTTAAATTGAAACTTTTCCAAATGTAGTACTTTTTTAAAACTAAAACACTAAGGCTAGGCTAAGGTTTTCATCTTTAATCTTAACAAATGATAAAATTATCTATTAAGGTTTAATTTTAACTATTTTACCATCTTGCATAATCACAAGTTCACTGTTTTTTTCTCTTTTAAAAATGATAAGTTTTTCATAAACTTTTTCAAGACCTTTTACTATCTTATCCTTTAATTCTATTTGTTTATCTTTTTTTGTCATATATTTTTTTAAATTTTTTAAATTTATTGTCGTCAATTATAGTAATTGGATCATGTTCTATTTTATGAGCAATTAATTCATGCTTACCATAGGAGTTATCAAATATTAAAACACTATTCATTACTGAAAGATATAAATCAAATAAATTATAAATACCTTTTAAATATCTCCTTTCAATTATTTCTTCGGGTATATTATGACCTCCTTCTTTAACCCTTGTTTTTACTCGTTCTTTCGCCAATTCAATATTATTTAACCAAAAGAATAATAATGTTATTGTATATCCTTGTTCTTTTGCTTTCAATAATTTACTCTTATAACTTCTTGTTGATAATGTAGTTTCAAATGCAAAACTTTCATTCTCTCTTATAAGCTCGTTAATTCTATTAATCATAATTCTTCCAGCTTCAAAAGAAACTGTTTCTGGTTGAAAAGGTGAAAGACCTCTAGCAATCTCATCAGCATTCACAAACTCTTTACATTCAATAATTTCAGGTAAAATTGTGTAAGATGCTGTTGTTTTTCCAGCACCATTACAACCTCCAATTATATAAAGGTTCTTTTCTCCCATAACACAAAAATAATCTTTTTATTTAGAATTTCAATTGGAAGATAGATTTTTCCCATTAAAATAACATCAACCCATCAAATCACCTCATTATCCTCAACGCAAAAACGATGCTAATATTATAATTTACTTAAAATAACCTCAAAAATATCTTTTGCTACTTCGGTTTTGGACTTTAAAGCGTATTCTTTTATGG
>CAZYKN010000106.1:0-2259 GCA_964648135.1 uncultured Flavobacteriaceae bacterium | reverse complement strand
TTCTTTTTAATTTTTTGATGTACCATTTTGGCTGGTTTATAATCTGCTACAGCTGCTGTTGCTATAACAATATCAGCTTGACTGTAATATTTATGAACTGTTTGGTACATTTCTTCGGCACTTTCTACCTTTATAATATCAATACTATTGTAGCGTACTTTTTCAAAAGAAGGTCCAGAAATTAAAATGACTTTTGCGCCAAGGCTTGCTGCTGTATTTGCAATAGCATAACCCATTTTTCCCGTAGATCGATTACCTATAAACCGAACAGGATCAATAGCCTCATAGGTTGGTCCAGCTGTTAATAAAACCGTTTTATTTTTTAATGGTAAACTTGCTAAAATATTGTCTTCAATAAAAGAAATAATATTTTCTGGCTCTGCCATTCTACCTTCACCAACTAATCCGCTGGCAAGCTCTCCACTTGCAGCAGGAATTAAAATATTTTTAAAACTTTGCAGTTTTGTGATACTTTTGCTTGTTGAAGGATGTTTATACATATCCAAATCCATTGCAGGAGCAAAATAAACAGGACATTTAGCAGACAAATAACAAGCGAGTAGTAAATTATCGCAAACACCATTTGCCATTTTAGCCATGGTGTTAGCAGTTGCAGGAGCAATGAGCATTAAATCTGCCCAAAGTCCTAATTCCACATGACTATTCCACAATTCATTTTCGTCTTCTTTGTCAAAAAAAGTAGAATGAACAGGGTTTTTAGATAATGTTGAAAGTGTTAATGGAGTAACAAAGTCCTTTGCTGCAGGTGTTAAAACTACTTTAACTTCTGCTCCTGCTTTAACAAAACCTCTTACTAGAGTAGCTGTTTTGTAAGCAGCAATTCCTCCACTTATACCAAGCAGTACTTTTTTACCACTTAAGACAGACATTATGCTTCTGTATTGGTGTCTTCTGGATTTCTGTGGTAAATTTTACCATTTAACCATTCTTCTACAGCAATTGCAGTAGGTTTTGGTAAACGTTCGTAAAATTTAGACACTTCAATTTGTTCTTTATTTTCAAAAACTTCTTCTAAGCTATCATTGTGTGTAGCAAATTCTTCTAGTTTTTCAACTAGCTCAGCTCTTAAATCACCATTAATTTGCGTTGCTCTTTTTGCAATAATTGCAATGGCTTCGTAAATATTATTTGTTGGTGCTGCAATTTTATTCTTATCGTAAGTAATTGTAGAAGATGCAGCTTTTGAATTTTTGTAATCCATAATATAATGTATTTATTTTTCAGCAGTAATTTGCGGACTTGTTATTTCTATTTCTTTATTTAATTTTACTAATAAATTTTCAGCTTCTGAAACATATTTAGAATCTGAATAATATTTTAAGAAACGCTTTTGTGCTTTAACCGCATCTTTTAAACGTTTTAATTTTTTATATTCTACACTATTCATCGCTAATTTATAAGCAGCCTTAAACTTATAGAACAAAGCGTCTTCTTTGTACTTAGAGCCTAAATAATCCGACATATAATTATCAAATGCAACAATTGCTGCTTTGTATTTTTCGGTTTTATAATACAAGTACGCAATATCGTACGCTTTTTTATTTAATTTATCAACCAATGTTGCATATTGTTTATTTACAGTTTCTGTATGTTCTGAATTAGGATATAAATCTAAATACGTTTGTAACGCTTCTAGCGCCTTTTTGGTGTCTTTTTGCTCCAAGCTTGAACGTGGAGACAAATGATACAAAGCTTGAGAATTTAAGAAATAAACCTCTTCAATTTTAGAACTTTTAGGGTAATTATTTATAAAACGATTAAAACGATAAGTTGCTAAATCGTAATTTTTTAATTTATAATCCGATATTGCTGCCATATACCTAACACGTTGTAATTGTGGTTTATTGATAAAGGATGGAGCTACTTTTTCAAACAAGACCATTGCTTTGGTATATTTACCTGCATTGAACAATTTTTCAGCAAGTTGATATTGCGTTTTTACATCTCCTTTGTTTAACACTTTATTGTATTCACTACAAGAAGATAACGCTAGTATAGTTATTATTAAAAAAACAAAATTTTTCATTCGGCAAAAGTAATATTAATTAATGAATTATTAAAATGTTTTACAAAAGTATGTTTATTGAGGCTGATTGCTAGTGAATATATACTAAATGTTTGTTAAATGATGACGGAAGATGGAAGACGGAAGATGGAAGACGGAAGACGGAAGATGGAAGATGGAAGACGGAAGATGGAAGACGGAAGATGGAAGACAGAAGACGGAAGACAGAAGAC
>CAZYKN010000105.1:5314-6883 GCA_964648135.1 uncultured Flavobacteriaceae bacterium | reverse complement strand
ATTTTGATAAAATCAACACCTAAATATATACCTAAAGCCAGTAAAATAAAATCGTGGGAATTTTCCAGACGAAATTTTATTAAAGGCTCTTTAGCTTTAGCAGCTTTATCGCAATTGCAGTTATTGGCAAGTTGCACTGATGGTTTTGTAGAGAATACAATCCTTAATAAAGAACAATATCAGCTATTACTAAGTGTACAAAATATTCTATTTCCAAAAGATACTATTGGTCCAAGTGCAAAAGAAATCAATGCTCATTTATATTTTATTTGGACTTTATCTGATGAAAACATCCTAAAAAGCGACAAAAAGTATGCTTTAGACGGAATTAAATGGATACAAGAAACTGCTCAAGAAGCGTATCAGACTAATTATTTAAAATTATCCAATGAGCAACAAGAAGAGCTTATTAAAAAAGTTTCCAATAAAAATTGGGGAGAAAATTGGCTCTCTTATATGATGACTTTTATTATTGAAGCTATGGTTTCGGATCCTATTTACGGATTTAACAAAAATGCTATTGGTGTAAAATGGTTAGCACATCAATATGGTTTGCCAAGACCAAATGCAACCACAAAATATCCAGAAATTTTTAAAACCATCGCCAAAAATGAAGAATGATAAATACGACATCTGTATTGTTGGTAGCGGTGCTGGAGCAGGACCTGTAATCTACACTTTAGCAAAAGCAGGATACAAAGTACTTGTTTTAGAAAAAGGACCTTGGTTTAAAACAAAAGATTTCACTAAGGACGAGATTGTTGCGGTTAGACGAAGCGTTTACACACCAAATTTAAAGGATGAACCGCAAGTTTTAGAACAACAAAACAGCGAAGGCGAATGGATAGCCAAATCCAATTTAGAAACAGGAAACGATTTTTGGAATGGCAATTGTGTTGGTGGTTCGTCTAATTTTATGAGTGGTTATTTTAACAGATTAAAACCAAACGATTTTAAATTATTAAGCACTTATGGTAAAATTGAAGGTGCAAATGTGGTAGATTGGCCAATTTCGTATCAAGATATGGAATCGTATTACACTAAAGTGGAAGAAATTGTTGGTATTTCTGGCAAAGTAGTACCACATCAACAATTAGAACCACGTTCTACCAAAGATTTTCCATATCCTCCATTACAAGAAAATATTATTTCAAAATGGATAGATAGTGCTTGTAAAAATATACATATAGAGAGTATTCCGCTTCCAAGAGCCATTTTATCCAAACCGAAAGACCATCGAAATGCCTGTTATTATTCCAATTTTTGTGGCAGTTACGGTTGTGGTTCAGATGCAAAAGGAAGTTCAAGAGCATCGTTAATTAATGACGCCTTACGCACAGGAAACTGTAAAGTCATTGCAAATGCGAAAGTCTATCATTTAGAAACCGATGGCAATAAAAACATCATAAAGGCACATTATTACGATGCAAACGATGCAAAGCAAAGTGTGAAAGCTCAAATTTTTGTGGTTGCAGCTCAAGCTATTGAAACTTCTAGGCTCTTATTAATGAGTAAAAACAAAGATTTTCCTAACGGATTAGCAAATAATAGTGGCAATGTAGGTAAAAA
>CAZYKN010000105.1:3387-5214 GCA_964648135.1 uncultured Flavobacteriaceae bacterium | reverse complement strand
GAAGTTTCTAATTTATACATAACCGATGGTAGCTTTATGCCAACAGGAGGAAGCGTTACCTACACATGGACTATCTATGCAAATGCTTTTAGAGTAGCCGATAAAATCTTAGAAAAAATAAAAAAATAATATTTTTTGTAAGGCTTAATTTAACTCGTCGTCTATTAAAACATATTAACCAATTAAATAAAAAAATAATGAGTATCAAAAAAAAATACCACAAGGTTGTAGAAGGTTTGCAACAATTAAAAGATTTACCTTTATTATTAATGCGTCTTATTCTTGCCGTAGGATTTTACGGACCAGCAATGATGAAACTAAAAAATATTCAAGGAATTATCGACTGGTTTGGTAGTATGGGAATACCAATGCCAACTTTAAATGCTTATTTAGCAACAGGAACAGAAACTTTAGGATTTATTTTATTATTCCTAGGATTAGGAACTAGAATAATTGCCATTCCTTTAATGGTAACCATGGTTGTTGCAATTGTAACCGTACATTTAGGACATGGTTTTGAAGCTGGAAATAACGGATTTGAAATTCCACTTTACTATTTCATCATGCTTTTTACATTAGTAGTTTACGGAAGTGGTAAAATAAGTATCGATCATTTATTAGCTAAAAAAAATCAAATATAAACAGAAACATAACGAATATAAAATGCTGATAATCAATTTATAATATTAGATTTAATTCTTCGTTATCACAATAATATTAATAAACAATAAAAATTTTAAAAACAAAACAAATGAAAACAACAATCAAAACAATCGCAGCAATTGCAGTATTTAGTATCGCTTTTTTTACCATTCAATCGTTTACAAAAAAAGAAACTAAAACTCAAAAACAAGTAGTAACAAGTGTCATTAATCATACAAATAATGATAAATGTGGTGCAGGTAAATGTGGAGACGGAAAAGCTAAAAAAGACGAAAAAGCGGCCAAAGAAACTACTAAAAAAGCAGATGCTAAATGTGGAGATGGAAAATGTGGAGATGGAAAAGCAGCCAAAGATGAAAAAGCAGCAAAAAAAGAGGATGCTAAATGCGGAACAGGTAAATGTGGAGATGGAAAAGCAGATAAGGAAGCTAAAAAAGAAAAAAAGAAAGCTGATGCTAAATGTGGAACAGGGAAATGTGGTGGTGGAAAATAAGATATTAAGCTTAAAAACAGACAAATAGGTATTCTATTATTTGTCTGTTTTTTTGTTTTTATAGCTATTCTTTTAAAAATAAAGAGTAGTTTTGTACCATATAACTAAAAAATATTTATTAAGATGAAAAAACAATTTATTTATGCAATGGTTCTAATGTTAGGATTTTTAACACTACAATCATGTAAAGACGGAAAAAAAGCCGAAGCTAAAGAAGAAGCTAAGGAAGAAGTAAAAACAGAAGTTAAGAAAGATGCTCCAAAAATGGATATGGCAGCTAAAGCAAAAGAAAAATTTGCTTCTATTGATGCTAACAAAGATGGCAAAATTTCTACTGACGAATTTGCAGCTCACGCAAAAACTGAGTTTAAAGAAAAAGACAAAAACGCTAACGGAAAAATTGAAAAAGGCGAGTGTAAAATGTTTGATGAGTTCAACACAAACAAAGACGATTTTGTTTCTACGGATGAATTTGTAAAAGGTCACGAAGGTAAATTCTCTACAATGGATGCTAATGGAGATAAAGCAGTATCTACTGAAGAGTTTACTAAATTTATGGCTGCAATGATGAAAGGTGGAAAATGTGGTGAAGGTAAATGTGGTGATGGAATGAAAAAAGAAGGAATGAAATGTGGTGCTGGTAAATGTGGAGACGGAATGAAGAAAGAAGT
>CAZYKN010000105.1:0-3287 GCA_964648135.1 uncultured Flavobacteriaceae bacterium | reverse complement strand
GGAATGAAGAAAGAAGTGAAAAAAGCAGTAAAAAAATAAGGAAAGTATGGGAAGATGATAATTCTTACTATATTCTATGTAATATAAAAACTGTCTGAAAAGGCAGTTTTTTTGAATCTATATTAACTTTAACAAAATAATAATGAAAACATTTGACGTATTAGTAATTGGAGGTGGAGCAGCAGGAATGTCTTGTGCACTTATTTTAGGCTCGGCTAAATCAAAACCTTTTGCAGAAAACAAAGAAATAGGAATTATTATGCACCAAAAAGCTGCTGCTTTAGCAAATGGTGTCTTTAATAATGTATTAGGTTTAGCAGTTGGAACAACAGGAAAAGAACTCCTTGAAAATGGTAAAAGTCACTTGGCAACAACCTATCCTCACATCATTCAAATTGAAAAAGAAAAAGTGAAAAAAATTGAACAGAAAGAAGATATTATTATAGTAACAACAAACAAAAATTCGTATCAAGCTAACAATATTGTTGTTGCTGTTGGACCCTCAAATCTATTTAAAATTGAAGGCTTAATGGAGTTTATTGAACCTCATAAACAACTACCAAAAGCCAAAGAGCGTATTCAATTAAAAAACACCAATCACTTAGTTACAAACGGAATATATGTTGCAGGTGTTTTAGCAGGTTGGCGTAGTCAGTTTGCCATTGCAGCAGGAAGTGGAGCTCAAGTTGCCACAGATATTTTAACCAAATGGAATAATGGAAATCCTGCTATGGTGCACGATGCTTAAATTCATTGAATAAATTCTTTTCTTTTCCGTTCTAATAAGTATATCTTTGCAATTCAATAAATTTGATTTATTTCTTGCTTTAACAAATAATCAAATTCACTATTAAACAGTAAAAAAATGAAATACTTCCATAACGAGATAGAAGAAAAATGGCAAAAATATTGGGCTAAAAATCAGACTTTTTTAGCAACTAACACAAGCGATAAACCTAAATTTTACGCTTTAGATATGTTTCCTTATCCAAGTGGTGCTGGTTTGCATGTTGGTCATCCGTTAGGGTATATTGCAAGTGATATTTATGCTCGTTATAAGCGTCATAAAGGGTTTAATGTACTGCATCCGCAAGGTTATGATAGCTTTGGTTTACCTGCAGAACAATATGCTATTCAAACAGGTCAGCATCCAGCTAAAACTACCGAAACTAATATTACGACCTATCGCAGACAATTAGACAGAATTGGTTTTTCGTTTGATTGGTCTAGAGAAATTCGAACTTCAAATCCTGATTATTACAAACATACGCAATGGATTTTTACTGAATTGTTTAACTCGTATTATTGTAATATTGATAATAAAGCTTTTCCTATTTCTGAATTAATTGAAGAATTAGAAAAAAACGGAAATGCTAAAGTTAATTCTCCTTGTGATGATGATACACCACAAATTTCGGCAAACGATTGGAATAATTTTTCGGATACAGAAAAACAAGAATTTCTATTAAAATACAGATTGACTTATTTGAGTGATACTACCGTAAATTGGTGTCCAAAATTAGGAACAGTTCTTGCCAATGATGAAATTATAAATGGAGTTTCAGAGCGTGGAGGTTATCCTGTTATACAGAAAAAAATGAAACAATGGTCTATGCGTATTACGGCTTATGCACAACGTTTATTAGACGATTTACAAGACATAGATTGGCCTCAACCAATTAAAGATATTCAAACCAACTGGATTGGTCGTTCTGAAGGTGCCATGGTGAAATTCCCCATCCTATCCTTCCCCAAAGAGGAAGAGAAAGCAGGTTTTGAGGTTTTTACAACACGTCCAGATACTATTTTTGGAGTGAGTTTTATGACTTTAGCTCCAGAGCACGAATTGGTGTTGCAGATTACCACTCCAGAACAAAAAGAAACGGTAGAAGCTTATATTAAAGCCACAGCAAAACGTTCTGAACGTGATAGAATGAGTGATGTGAAAACCATTTCTGGTGCGTTTACTGGTGCTTATGCAGAACATCCATTTACTAAAGAACCTATACCTATTTATATTGGTGATTATGTTTTGGCTGGTTACGGAACAGGAGCAGTTATGGCTGTACCTTGTGGTGATCAACGTGATTATGATTTTGCAAAACATTTTGGTTTACCTATTCCTAATATTTTTAAAGATGCTGATATTTCAGAAAAAGCTTTTGAAGATAAAGGAAATACTATTATAGCTAATTCTGATTTTTTAACCGATTTACCTTATAAAAAAGCCTTTAAAACAGTGATTTATGAAATGGAAAAACAAAACATCGGTTATAAAAAAATAAATTACCGTTTACGTGATGCTGTTTTTAGCAGACAGCGTTATTGGGGAGAACCAATTCCTGTATATTACCAAAACGGAATGCCTCAAGTTATTGCTAAAGAACACTTGCCATTATTATTACCAGAAGTAGAAAAATACCTACCAACAGAAGACGGTAAACCACCTTTAGGAAATGCTGAAAAGTGGGCTTGGGACAGTAAACAATGTACTGTTGTAAGCAATGATTTGATAAATAATAAAACTGTTTTTCCATTAGAATTAAATACCATGCCAGGATGGGCAGGAAGCTCTTGGTATTTTAACCGTTATATGGATGCGCATAATACGGAAGAATTTGCATCTAAAAAAGCGTTGGATTATTGGCAAGATGTGGACTTGTATATTGGTGGTTCAGAACACGCAACAGGACATTTATTATACTCTCGTTTTTGGCAAAAATTCTTATTTGATAGAGGTTTTGTACCTAAAAAAGAATACGCCAAAAAATTGATAAACCAAGGAATGATTTTGGGTGAGAGTGCTTTTGTTAAAAGAATTGATGGTTTCATCTTTAAAAAAGGTGAGTTTGGAGAAAAAGGCTATCATTTAGGAGCTTATAACGTTAATACAAATATTTTTATATCAGAAAATCTTAGTAATAATCAAGATATATTAAGAGGTTATTTTAAAAAATACAAACCAAATGAGGCTAATTTTCTAAAGAATTACAATGAAGTAATATCAAATATTAATGATTATATAATTGAATTACGTAAAGGATTTCACGTAGATGTTTCTTTAGTAAATACTTCTAACGAATTAGATATTCAAGCCTTCAAAAAATCAAGAGCAGAATATAATAATGCAGAATTCATCATAGAAGAAGATGGTACATTTATCGTTTCACGTGAGGTAGAAAAGATGTCTAAATCCAAATACAACGTTGTCAATCCAGATGATATTTGTGAGGAATACGGAGCAGACAGTCTGCGTTTATTTGAAATGTTTTTAGGTCCTTTAGAGC
>CAZYKN010000104.1:4242-6931 GCA_964648135.1 uncultured Flavobacteriaceae bacterium | reverse complement strand
AGTTATCAAAAACTATATCTGTATTATCACAACCATTATTATCTAAATCTAAAAACGCTGTACCTGTAATGGTATTGCTTTGTGCTGGTTCAAAACTGCAATAAGTTGTAAAAGTTACAGGATGACCTGTTTCTGTACTGATAAAATTGGTTAAATCTGTGTTTAACTCATCTACACAGACGGTTTGAAGGTTGGGGAGATTGGTGAAACTTGGGGTTAAAGTTGAAAAATTGTTATTGTTTCCGTTTTTTAAATTAATATAAGATAGATTTGGATTATTATTACATCTTAACTCCTCTAGATTAATATTTTCTGATAAATCTAAATTACTTAGTTGATTAATTCCACAACTTAACATTTTAAGATTAATATTATTTATTAAATTTAGATTAGTTAGAGGGTTATCATAACAATTTATATCTGTTAAAGCAACATTAGAACTAACATCTAAACTTGTTAGATAATTTGCTGCACACCAAAATTTTGTAAGACTAACGTTCTGACTTAAATTTATACTAGTTAATTGATTAAAGCCACACTCTAAAAAAGTAAGATTAATATTTTGACTTAGATCTAAAGTAATTAAACTACTATCTCCACAATCTAAGTATGTTAAATTGATAAAAGCTCCTATACCTGTTAAATCAGTAATATCAAATGAACTATGAAAATTATCAGAAGTTCTAAAATAATATATCATTTCTGCTTCACTTAATTGAATTTCACCATCATTGTTTGTATCAATGCTTACCCAATTATCATATATATCACGAGCCAAATGATTGGAAGGGCTTGCTCCCAACAATATTTGTTTAAAATTAGCATCAGGTATATTAACAATTTGTGCGTTGAGCAGACTAAAGGTAAATAGTGTAAAGAGAAGTAGTATTTTTTTCATGGTTTTTTTGTAATTGGTTAATTTTTTGGTAAAAATAAAAATAAATTTAGATATTATTGGTAAAAAAAGGGGATTTGTAGGGATTTAATTAGTAGTTGTAAGTTTTAAAAAAGATCTTTTATAAATTTTAGGTGTGATGATGAGATACTGAAAACAAGTTAAGCATGACAGTTTTTAGGTAGTTTTGAGATTGGATAGGTTAAAAGTGAAGGCTTCACTTGGAGTGAAACCCTCACTAAAAACTCACACCGTGACTCAAAGTCACGGTGTGAGTGAAAATTGTGAAAAAATGGGTGTAAGCGTCAGTGTCGCTTGAAGCGACGCCGACGCTGAAAAATTGAAAAGTGATTTTTTAAGTGATACTATGACTTCAAGTCACAGAATCACTAATCAACCAATACTCATTTAACATTAAAATACACTATAAAGTGAGGGCTTCACTTGGAGTGAAACCCTCACTAATATCAATTATTTCACCACTTCAATCCATTGTCCTTTGGTTCTGCTTAGGTATTCATCATCGTACATCGCTTCGGCTTGAACGCCATAAAGGTAGTATTTACCTAAATAGGATGCGTTTAGTAATACGTTAAAGGTTTTACTTTTTCCGCTAGGTAAATGGAAGTAAAAGTTTACTCTATCATCTTTAATATCGGTAAAATTAGCATTGCTTGAAGTTACATTTCCGTAATCGGTAAAACGTGTATTTACAATTTCCCAACCAGAAGGAAATATTTCGGTTAAAGCAATATCATTTACATATTCATTTTTATCATTACTTATAGTTACTGATGCCATAAAGTCCGTTCCTTGTGTTAATTTAGAAACATCTATTTTATGACCGTCTTTATCACGATAAGTTACGGAAACATTTAAGTTTCTACGTGTTACAATTTCTTCGCCTAAAGGCAAAATTCCTTCGTTTAACACTCTTACAAAGACCACATTTGCATCATTATTGGTAATTTTTAATTGATTTGCTCCGTTATTTACTTTTAAAGTACGTTGTGCAATAGCGTATTTGGTACTTATTTTATCCGTTTTTTGATTAAACTGATAGTTTAAGTTAATTCCTTTACCACCATTCTTACTCACCATTTTAGCCATTGCTAATAAACTGTAAGCAGTAGATTGTGTACTCATATACGAACGAGAAGACAATCTGTTTGCAATAAGTTTCGCTAAATCAATTGCTTGATGATCGCCAAGAATAACCATAGTTTCCATTGCCATTGCTCTATTTCTATCTACTGAACCGTAAGTATAATAATCGTATTTATAAGGTTTAAAGTCAATATTTGCTGTATTTGCCAAGCGTTTTGCAATTTCTTTTTGACCTGCTAAGGCGTAGGCAGCTGCCAATCGCCATTTGGCATCGTTACTTAAAGTGTCTTCTTTTAAACGGTTCATAGAAGATAAATCTGGATGACCAGCCAACGCTAAAGTATATAAACGATAGGCTTGTTCTAAGGTATTGTTATAACGGTAATCTTTACGCCAATCTTTTGCTGCTTGACGCTGAAATTTAAGCCAATTACTCATAAAACTAAGTGGTAAAACATAGCCTTTTTTCTCTGCTTCTATCATAAAATGTCCTGCGTAATTGGTTCCCCATTTATTAGCATCTCTTCCACCAGACCAATAACTCAAACCACCATTGGTAGTTTGGAAGTTGCCAAGTTTGCTTATTGCTGCTTTTATATTGTTTTCCATTTCTTGTTTTTTCTGAGCTGTTAAATCAAAAATATTTCCTAAATACAATTGTGGAAAAACACTAGAAGTTGTTTGTTC
>CAZYKN010000104.1:0-4142 GCA_964648135.1 uncultured Flavobacteriaceae bacterium | reverse complement strand
TTTCCAATACCTTTTGCTTCGGATACATCCAATTCAAAATATGCCATCTTTTCATCTGGTTTTGCAAAATGTAATGTTTGCGATGGATTGCCAATTACTTTTATTCCTTTACTTAGTTTTAAAGAAATTTTGGCATTTTTAATCTTATCTTCCATTGCAAAAACAGTAACAGGCAAGGTTACTTTTTCACCAGGACTTAATTTTCTTGGCAAGGAAGCTAAGACCATTAGTGGTTTTTTAACAGGTGTTGTCTGTGCTGCATTTCCATAAGCAGGATTATTTGGATTACCTGCAACTACCATTGTTCTAACAGAACCAATATATTTTGGCATTTTTATAGTATGCGATTGGCTTTGTCCTTTTTCTAGAGAAAACGGACCTAAAGTCATCACCACAGGTTTAAAACGGTTGGCTTTTTTGGCTTTTTTACCAGCAGCTGAACCATCACCACCAATTTCAAAAACTTGCTCTATACTTCCGCTGTAAGCACCAATAACATCATCAAAAATATCCCAAGTTTTAACGCCTAATGCTTGTCTTTTATAAAATTCGTCCCAAGCGTTTGGTGTTCTAAAACGAGTTAAGTCTAGTAAACCTTCATCAACTACGGCAAGGGTATAAGTCATTGGTTTGCCGTCTTTTTCGCTTACTTTAACGGTAAATTCTTGTTCTGGTTTTATCTTTTTAGGCATATCAATTACGGGTTGCACTCTGGTATTAGGGTCTTCAACTAGTAGCGGAATAATTCCGTAAAGCCTTAAAGGTAAATCGTTTTTTACCTGAGCGTGTTTTTGTAAAAGCGAAATATTTACAAACACATTTGGAGCCATTGCTTTGGTTATAGGTAAATCTACGGTAGTTTCGCCTTTTTTGGTTTTTACCCATTGTTGAGAAATAACTTCATTTCCGTTTTCAATACTAACTAAAGCACGACCTTCAGTACCAGAAGGAAAGGTAATTTTTGCAGTTTCACCAACGTTGTATTTATCCTTATCGGAAGAAAAAACAAGCATTTTAGCAGCTTCTGGATCACTATCATTACCACGTTTCCACCAATCACGGTAAAAATAGGCTGTTCTACCAGTTGCGTGTCCGCTTTTAGGATCATATACTCTAATTAAGTATCTTCCACCATAGTAATCATCGGTTTCTTTAATGTTTACTTTAAAGGATGCTTTTCCGTTGGCATCGGTATTTATTTTAAAGGATTTATAGGGTTTATGATATTCACTTCCACTATACGATGCTAAATCGTCATAAGATGAAGACCACCACCAACGCCATTTTATTTCGTAAATTTTAACTTGTAATCCTTTGCGTTTTATAGGGTTTCCTCTATCATCTACGGTAACTACATCAAAATTCACATCTTCATTGGTATAAAATGAACCATAAGCGTGTTCTTTAGGTGATTTTAATCCTACAAACGAAATATACGGAGCATAATCTTTAGAGAATACATCCATTGAAAAATCGCCTCCATTTTCAAAAGCTCTGGTAAAAAACGATGCTCGCAACATTCCTGGAGCATTGGTACTTAAATTTATTTTTTTGTGGATGTTTACTTCTCCGTTATCGTCTAATTTACCATCGAAAAGTGTAATTTCTTCGCTATCAAAAGAGCGAGTAGGATCTCTAAATTCGTATTTTGGATAATTTTTAAATCCTTTATAAGAATTGGTGAATTTTACTTTTACATCTGCTTTTAAATTTCTTGCAGGAGCACCATGCAACCATTTTACGCCTAATTTACCATCTACTGGTGTTTTTGCGTGTAGCACATCATCAGAGAAATCGATATTTATTTTTAAACGATTTGGTTTTATAGTTTCCACTTTAAGTGATTTGTAGAAATTTGCACCACCAACACTTACCTTGCAATTCCAGTTTCCTGTTGGGGAATCTGTTGAAGTTGGAACATCAAATTTGTAGAAACCGTTAACGCCTTCGGTTACAACCTGTTTATAGACTAATTTTTGACGAGCATCTGTAATTTCCATTCTTACAGGATGACCATCAGGTAATTTATTGGCTTTATCATTTAAAATGAAATTTAAGTGCAAGGTATCACCAGGACGCCAAACGCCACGTTCTCCATAAATATAACCTAACAAGCCTTTTTGGATTTTTTTACCAGACACGTTAAACTTACTCAACGATAAAGAATGACCATCATCTAACTTAATATAAGTAGTATTTAAACTCTTGTTTACAATGGCAAAATAGGCGTTTCTGTCTTGTTGAAAAGTTGCCATTCCTTCGCTATCGGTTGAGGTTGAACCAATTTCTTGTTGCTGAAAATTATACAAGGTTATTTTTGCACCAGAAACAGGTTCCGTAGTTAAAATATCGGTTACGGCAAAATAGTAATTTTTGTTTTCGCCTTTTTTAACGATTACGCCTAAATTTGAAGCTAAAATATTTTGCGAAACCGTTCTTTTATCTTGTGAATAATATGCTTCTTTACACGGATTTTTACGGTCTTCCCAATTGTAATAACGGTTGTTTTTGTAGGAATAGATTAAATTATCCCAATATTGCTCTTCACGTTCGTCTAAATCTGCTGCTTCTGCTACGGTATAATTACGGTCTTCATCGTAATAAAAATCATCTTCGTAATAGTCGTCTTCATCATCTTCATCATCATTAGAATTGGTAACTCCTGCATTACAATCGTATAAAGAATATTCAGGTTTTATGCTGAGTTCTACTCTGTAAATTGCGCCAGGTTCTGTGTTAATCATTTTGGCTAAATCAACAGAATAGACTTTAAATTTTCCGTTATTATCTAATTCGTTTTCAATTAAAGTAATGGTTTTTTTGGCGATACGTCTTCCTACTTTTCTAATAGCATAAGAATTGTTAGAGTTTAAATCATTATCTTGAAGGAATTGTAAAATATTGTTTTCGTAAATTTTAATAATTCTTACATCAACTTTAGCTAAATTAACAGCTTTAAAATTGAATTTTAAATCGGTTGAATTAGGTAAAATAACACCTGAATTCACCAACACAACTTGCGGTTTTAACTGCTCAAAAGCAACCATTTCTGCATAGGCTTTTTTAAGTTTTACACCATCTTCGCTTTTAATTCCTCTATAAACATCTAAAGCTACATTACCAACAATTCTATTGCTTGGATATACGTTAAGCACATTGCCATTAACTATGTATTTTAGTTTTCCTGCTTTTTTAAGATGTACTAATCCGTTAAAATTTTGTTGTTTTTTTAAAGGGTCAGAAAAGTTGATTTCTAGGTGTAAAGACGGATTTTGCAATACATTTACTCCAACCACAGAAAAGTTATTTTTACCAATAATTTTAAAGGTGTTTTCACCTGAATTGTTTATGTTTAGTTTGCTACCATTCCATTTAATTAACACTTCGCTATCCTCATCAAAACGCTGAATACTGTCTATGGTAAACGGAAAATTACGTGCTTGTTGCAAATCATTATCCCATTTTATTTTTAAAGGATTTCCTTTATAAGTAGCTGAAATTAATTGTTTTACTTGATTGGCTTTCATTACATCAGCCAATTTAATTTCTCCTTTTATATATTGCCAATCTTTTGAATATGATTGTAAGGAGTTGGTGTTTACTTTAAAATTTTGCTGAATGGTCTTAAACGAAAAGGTATATTTTTTAAACTCTTTTTTAATATTTGGAAAGAGTTTTTTAAGGTTTACCGTTACCGTATATTCTGTATCTGGTTTTAAGCCTTCTTCTGGTTGAAAAACTACAGTACGTTTGTTTTGTGCTTGTAATTTTCCTTTTACTGATGGAGAAATATCAAAAAAATCATCTTTTAACTCTTGATTTGATTCCCAATTTGCAACATCTTTAGCTAAAGTAATCTTTATGGGTTCTTGTGAAGAAACCCTTCCAGAAGTGGTAAAATAGACGTAATTCTTAAATTTAAAGATATTATCGGTATTTACCGATTTATTGGTTTTTTTACAAGAAGATAGTGTAATTAAGAATACACTAAGGATTAAAAAATGGATTTTTGTTTTCATTTACAAAGACTTAAATTAAGTGATTAATAGCAATATTTCAAAAAATATTTTGAAAGTATAAAAGTACAAAAGAAAATGAATTAAAATGAGATTTAATTGATATGTGTAGAAAAATAATTTATA
>CAZYKN010000103.1:0-6969 GCA_964648135.1 uncultured Flavobacteriaceae bacterium | reverse complement strand
TTTGCTCCTTTGTGAAAAAAAATCAATGACAATTACATTCTTGTAATTACAAATTCAGAACGTCTATTAATTTCGTGTTCTTTTTTGGTACATTTATTTTTATGCGCATTATCGCAATTGTTTAAGAGCCTTGTTTCTCCATAGCCTTTACCTGAAATTCTATCTCTAGAAATTCCACCTCTATTTACAATATAATCTACGGTAGATTGTGCTCTTTCATTAGATAATTTTAGATTATACGCATCTCCTCCACGAGAATCTGTATGTGCACCAAGCTCAATAACCATATTTGGATATCTTCGCATAGTTGCCACAATTTGATTTAATTGAGTTGCTGCACGTCCTGTTATTTTGGAACTATCATAATCAAAATAAATACTAAAAATATTTAACATTCTTTTTCCTCGTTTCATTACAATAAAGTCATCTGTTATCTTAATAGTAAAATGATTATCTGCATTATGATTTTCTTTGGTTACAAAGTTTACTTCCTTTTTACCTAAATGATTTTTAAAAGCTACTAATTTATAATTAGCACTACAATCTGCTTTTTCAAATAAAAATTTTCCTTCTTTACCCGTTTTTATTTTTTTTACTTCTTTATCAAATACATCATACAAAGTAACTTCAGCAAAAGGAAGAGCATCACCGTTAATATCTACAACTTCACCAGAAATAGTTTGAAAGCAATCAAACACTAAAGGTCTTGTTTCATTAAAAAAATAGATATCATCAGAACCTTTACCTGTATTTCTATTAGAAGAAAAATAACCTATTTTTTTATTTTCATCATAAATATAAGACAAATCATCTGCAATACTATTTACAGGAGGATCAAGGTGCAATCTGTCAGAAATTTTACTTTTACCTAGTAATTTAACTGCATAAATATCATATCCTCCTAAACCCTCATCTACCCTAGTTGAAGAAAAATAGAGTACATCATCTTTAATGTGCGGAAAAGCTTCTTTATATTTAGAATTTACTTTTTTTCCTAAATTTTCAGGCTTTGAGTAATTTCCGTTTCCTAAAACATCTACAAAATAAATGTCAGCACCTCCAAAACCTCCAGGCATATCTGAAGTAAAGAATAATTTACTATCATCTTTACTTAATGTTGGGTGACCTACGGAATAGAATTTACTATTAAAAGGCATTGGTTGTACATTTTTCCATTTACCGTTAATAATATCTGCTTTGTATATGGCTATTGTAGCTTTTCTGTCTTTATGATGCTTTACAGTATTAGTGATTCCATACACACTTTGAGTAAAATATACATGTTTCAAATCTTTTGTAAAAGCAACATTTGAATTAAATGTTTTTTTAGTACTTAAACTTTCAACTTTATTTATATTAATAATTTCACCATCTTTATCTATAGTTCCTATAAATAAATCCAATAAATTATTCTTTCCATTTTGAGCAGAATAAACAATTTTATCATTTCCATAAAAAGTAGTTCCAAAACTTGAATACTTATTATTTATTCCTATATCTTTTATATAAAAACGATGGTCTATATCGTCTTTAACAGTGTCTTTCTCTTTTTTCTGTGCATTAATCTGAATAGAGAAAAACCCAATTAAGATTAATAAATATTTAATTTTTTTCATTTTAATTTATTTTTTTTCTTTTAATGTGAATATGGTTCTTCTATTGGCTAAATATTCTTCTTCTGTACATTGCACTCCTTTCACACATTTGTTAATTGGTTTAGTTTCTCCAAAAGCTTCACCAGAAAAACGTTTTCTAAAGATACCCTTAAAACCAATATATTCTTTTAAAACTTCAATTCTATTTTTAGAGAGTTCCATATTAAAATCTGCTGGAGCTCTACTGTCTGTATGAGATTCAAAATGGATTACTAATTTGTCATTTTGTTTCATTAGTACAATTGCTTTATCTAATTCATACATAAATCGTGGATAGAGTTTCCATTCATTATAATCAAAATCAACAGAACCCACATATAAAAAATCTTTGTTTTCACCCTTTTTTGGTTTTGTTGTTAAAAATAAGTTCTTTTTAGCAATCATTTTATCTTGACCATTGGTAATCATAATTCTTTCGGAAGTTTTATAGCCTTCTTTCGATGCTTCAATTTTATATTTCTTACTACATTTTAATTTAAAATGATACTTTGCATTATCTTCTGTTTTAAACTCTGATATTACTTTTTCGTTATCATCTTTTAATTTAATTAAAGCATTTTTTAATCTTTTTTGAGTTGCATTTAAAAAAACGGTACCAACTAATTTTTGGCTACATTCTTCTTTGGCTACAACCTCTCCTTTCTCTTCTTCTTTTTTTTCTTTTTCAAA
Organism: uncultured Flavobacteriaceae bacterium; assembly: GCA_964648135.1. Lineage (GTDB taxonomy): Bacteria > Bacteroidota > Bacteroidia > Flavobacteriales > Flavobacteriaceae > S010-17. The sequence goes on along the minus strand of CAZYKN010000103.1, from coordinate 4,645 downwards.
AAATAAATAAATATCATCGCCTCCTTTTCCTCCAGGACGGTTAGAGGATAAATAGCCTCTTTTTTCTGATGCTATATATATATATGAAAAATCATCAAATTTACTATTAATTGGTTTTGGTAGTAATTTAGCTTTGGAACTAGGGTCATTCAAATCTACAACATAAATATCCATTCCACCAAAACCACCCATTCCATTAGATGAATAGTACAATTTATTATCTTTAGAAACATAAGGATATAATTCATTACCTCTAGAATTAACTCCTGACCCTAAATTTTTTGGCTTTGAATATTTTCCATTACCTAAAATATCTACAACAAAAATATCAGTTTTTCCAATTGTACCAGGCATGTTTGAACTAAAATATAACTTTGTATTGTCTCTATTTAAGGTAGGATGACCAACATCATATTTTTCTGAATTAAAAGGAAGTGATTCAATTTCTGACCAAGAACCATCAGACGCACGTTTAGCCTTGAAAATTGCAAGGACAGCCTTTACATCTTTATTATACCTTCTTGTATTTTCTTCACCATATAAACTTCTTGTAAAATACATGGTTTTTAAATCGTTTGTAAAAGTTGGATTAGATTCATGTGTATTTGCTTTTAAAAATATTTTTTTAGAAATAACATCATCTCCTTTTACAACACCACTATATAGATGAATAAATTTTCCATCATCTGATGAAAACACAATATTTTTCCCAAAGAAGGAAGTTCCATAGTTATTTTGAGAGTCGTTAATAGAAAGATTTTTTAATTGCCACTGAGTGTTATTATCTTGTGAATACACAATTGTTATACTTAATAATAAAAATAATTGTACTAATTTTTTCATTTTTTTCCTTTGGTTTAATTGTTAATTTTATTTACACAGTTAGTTTTGCAAAAGTAATGCCAAATTTTGTAACTCATGTAGTTTTTGTTACTTTTTATAAAAATTCATCTCATCTAAATATACCCATACTTTATCTGATAATAAGGGTTTTATATTTTTATTTTCTTTAATATTTTTTCTAATAAAAGTAGAAGATATTTCTACAACTGGAGCATCAATAACATGAATTTTTGGATGCTGCATTAAATTGGATAGTTCTTTTTTATCATACACTCTTGGATATACATAAATATGATTGTTTTCTAAAATCACCTCATAGTTTTTCCATTTAGTAAACGATTGTAGATTATCTTCTCCCATAATTAAATTAAATTGAAAATCTGGATATTGCTCATTTAAGTGAGCAAGTGTGTTTACTGTATAATTGGGTTGTGGTAGTCCAAATTCAATTTTTGATGCCTTTAATTTAGGAAAATCTTCTATGGCAATTTCAACCATTTGATAACGATGATGATCTGCTAGCAATGTGCTTTTTTTCTTAAATGGATTATGAGGAGTAACTACAAACCAAACTTCATCTAAATTTGTAAATTCAGCTAAATGATTGGCAATAATAAGATGTCCAACATGAATTGGATTAAATGTGCCAAAATACAAACCTACTTTCTTCACTTTAATCTATAAATTTTTTAATTAATTGATACGCTTCTTGTTTTGCTTGTTCTAAATCGTCATTAATTAAGATAACATCAAAATCTTTTGCATAACTCATTTCTCTTTCAGCTTTTGCAATACGCTCAATAATTTTATCTTCGCTGTCTGTCTTTCTGTTTCTCAATCTACGTTCCATTTCTTCTAACGAAGGTGGTTTTACAAAGATTGCCAAGGTTTTTTTGGGAAATTGTCTCTTGATGTTTAAACCTCCTACAACATCAATGTCAAAAATAACATTTTTTCCTTGTTTTCGTAATTTTTTGACTTCTTTTTTTAATGTTCCGTAGTAATTATTGGTATAAACCTCTTCAAATTCTATAAATTTATCTTTATCAATAAGCTTTTTAAATTTTTTTGCAGATATAAAATAATAATCTTTTCCGTCTTCTTCTTGTCCTCTTTTTTCTCTTGAAGTTGCAGAAATTGAAAAGGATAAATTAAGTTCTGCTTGCTTTAACAAATAATGAACAATAGTTGTTTTACCTGATCCACTTGGTGCTGAAAACACAATGAGCTTACCTTTCTTCATATTAATCGACTATAAAACATTTAATAGTTGTTCCTTAATTTTTTCTAATTCATCTTTCATTAAAACTACATTTTGTTGCATTGGTGCATAATTTGCTTTTGAACCTGTAGTGTTAATTTCACGACCTATTTCTTGACAAATAAAACCCAATTTTTTACCGTTAGATTCATTAGAATTTAATTCTTTTAAAAAATAGACTAAGTGATTGTCTAAACGGATTCTTTCTTCGGTAATATCTAATTTTTCTAAATAAAAAATTAATTCTTGTTCAAATCTATTTTGATCAACTTCTTGTTTTAAATCGCTTATTGATTTTAAAATACGTTCTCTTATTGCTGGAATCCTCGCTTCTTCAAATTGAATATTTGTGGTACATAAATTTTGTAATGTATGAATTCTCTTTTCAAAATCGGCTTTTAAAATTGCACCTTCATCTTTTCTAAAATGATTTATTTTGGTTAAAGTTTCGTCAATTTTAAGTTCAATTTCTTGCCATTCTTTTTCGTCTATTTCTTCTTTAACAGAATCTAGAACGTTTGGTAAAGTCATGGCTATTTCTAAGGATTTTCCTTTTGTTCCTTGAGCAATTTCTTCTAATTGCTTTATATAATCTTGAACAATAGCACTGTTAATTTTGTTATTGTTTACTTGGCTTGTACTTTCTACATACAGATTAAAATCCACTTTTCCTCTTTTAAGTTCTTTAGAGAGTTTTTTACGAATTAGAAGTTCTTTTTCTCTATATGGATTGTTCACTCTTACATTCAAATCTAAATTTTTAGAATTGAGTGATTTTATTTCTATGGTAATTTTTTTATTATTGATGGTGAATTCGGTTTTACCGTAACCTGTCATTGATTTTATCATATAAATATTTTTAAAAAAAAGATACTTTTCCTGTTGATATTTTATAGTATCCTGTAATTATTTTTGCTTTTTTTGCTTTTACTTTTTCTGAAATAATAAGCGAGTTCTCCATCATTTCAATTGCGGTATGTTCTGCATTTTTTATGGTAATTTCTTTGGTTGAAAGTTTTTTATTTTCTGATAATACATAGCGTATTTGATGCAATAAAAAATCTATATTTTTATCTCTTTCTTTATGCGTTTCTGAATGTTGTTTTGCATATTTTACAGCACCACAATTTTGATGAGATAGTACCACAATAAGTCGTACATTTAGCATTGCAACGGCATATTCTATACTTGCTAATGTGGATTTACTGTTAATGTTTCCTGCATTTTTAATGATAAACAAATCACCTAATTTGGTGTCGAAAATTTCATTTGGTCCAACTCTAGAATCAGAACAAGTAAGTACAACTGCAAATGGTTTTTGTGAAGAAACTAAGGTGTGATTAAGTGAAATACCTATTTTATGATTCACTTGTATAGACTTAACAAATCGCTTATTGCCATCTTTTAATTTTTTAAGTGCTTTTGTACAAATCATAATATTACTTTAAGGTTACTTTTTTGAAGTAACTAAATATACTCCTACAAAGATAAGCAAAGTTGCCATAACCTTAACACTATTTAGGTGATCACTTTTTGCCCATAAAGCATAAATGGTGGCAATTACAGGTTGTAAATAAATAAAAATACTCACAGTTGTGGGTTTCAACTTACTAATTGCTAATAGATTAAATAAGTATGTGATAAAAGTTGTAAATACTACAATAAAAATAATTTTTAAATAAATTAATTGGCTTAAAGCTGAAAAATCTATTGCGCTAACTTGTGCATATCCAAAAGGGATAACCATAACCAAACCAAACAAATACAACCATTTAGCAAATGTTAATGGATGATATTTAGTTGTTAAGCTTTTAACAATAATTAAATACATTGCAAAAGATGCAGCGTTAATAAAAACTAATAAATTACCTAAAAATTCACTTTTTCCGTTACCTAAACTTTTACCATAAACAATTAAAATTATAGCACCTATTAAACCAATAATTATTCCGATGGCTTTTTTTATGCTTGCTTTTTCATTTAAAAAAATACTTGAAAAAGTAAGGACTAATATTGGTGTAGTAACCATCATTACAGCAGCACTAATTGGTGTTGTCATACTCAATCCTTTAAAAAAGGAAAGCATATTTAACGCAACACCAAAAATGGCAGCAAAGAAAATTCTTGTAAAATCTTTTGCTTCAATTTTTTCCTTTTTAATAAAAAATCCTGCAATCCAAAATAAAATAGTCGCACCAAAAACACGAAAAAGAATAAAACCATAAGGTTTTACATATTCTGGCATAACATCTTTAGCAATGGTAAAGCTAACACCATAAATAATTGCAGTAAGACTTGCCAAGAAAATGGCTAAATTTCTACTCATAATTGTTGAATTATAAGTGGACAAAGATAAGCTTATTTATGTTTATAATTTTGGATAAAATTAAATTCATTTTGTTGCGGTATCAGTGAGGATTTCACTCTAAGTGAAGCCCTCACTTTTTAATTTACACAGTAACTTTAAATCATAATATAAATAGAAAACAACTTTATTTTTGGTGTAAAAGTAAAATATATTTGGTGTAAAAGTAAAATATT
>CAZYKN010000102.1:1409-7016 GCA_964648135.1 uncultured Flavobacteriaceae bacterium | reverse complement strand
AATCCAATAAGTTTGTTAATTTTTCAAACACACTCTTTGCGTTTTTGTTTTTATATAGTATTTGATAAACAGCATCTAAAATAGGTGTTTTAGCTTTGTTTTTTTCGTTGATTAAAAAAGCACTTTTTGTAGCGTAATAGCCTTCAGCAACCATGCTCATTTCCATCATGGCAGATTTTACGGTATAGCCTTTACCAATCATATTTCCAAACATTCTATTTCTACTAAAAACGGAATAACCTGTAACCAATAAATCGCCTAAATATGCAGAATTATTGATGTTGCGTTTCATTTTATGTTCTTTTTTTACAAAGCGTTTCATTTCTCTAATGGCATTGCTCATTAAAACGGATTGAAAGTTGTCTCCATAACCTAAACCATGAGCAATTCCTGCGGCAATGGCATAAATATTTTTGAGCATTGCTGCGTATTCTGTACCTATAACATCATCAGAAAGTTTTGTTTTTATAAAGCGACTGGATAAACTGTCTGCCATTATTTTTGCTTTTTTTTGATCTATACTTGCAATAGTTAAGTATGATAAACGTTCCATGGCAACTTCTTCTGCATGGCAAGGTCCTGTAATAACACCAATATTTTCTATTGGAATATTAAAGTGTTTTATAAAATGCGTACCAACCAATAAACCAGTTTCAGGAACAATTCCTTTTATAGCAGAAAAAATAACTTTTCCTTTTAGCGAAGTGGTTATTTTATCTAATTCACTTTTTACAAAGGCAGAAGGAATGGCAAAAATAAGGTAGTCTGCATCATCTATTAATTCATTTATATTGGAGCTTAATTTTAATTGTTTAGGGTTAAATTCGGCAGAACTTATATAGGTTGGATTATGACCGTTGCGTTTAATATGTTCAATGGCATACTCGCTTCGCATATACCAACCTACTTCGTTAAGATTTTCACACAACATTTTAACGATGGCAGTTGCCCAAGAACCACCTCCAAAAACAGCTATTTTAATATTTTTATTCATCGTAATAAATTATAAATTAATACATTCATAGCTTATTTTTTATTTATCTGATTTGCATTTTTTCTCTAATTCTGCTTGATATTCTTCTAAAACAGGTTTTACCGTACTGTCTGGTAAATCTGCAATTCTTGCAAAGACTAATCCATCAACAGCATTATTGAATTTTGGATCTACGTTAAAAGCTACAATTTTACTGTTTTGTTTTACGTATTTTTTGAGTAAAACAGGTATTCTAAGATTTCCTGGTTCTAATTCATCAATAATTCGATCTAATTTTTTCATATCAGATTTTACAGCATCAAAAACAAAATCTTTATCTGCATCTTTTAGTTTTACTTTATATTCTTTTTTTGGACGAATATATTGTGCAACATAAGGATCGTAGTAATTAGATTTCATAAATTCAATCATTAAAGATTTAGAAAATTCAGAAAATTGATTGCTAATACTTACGCCTCCAATTAAGTATTTGTATTCTGGATATCTTAGTGTAACGTGAACAATTCCTCTCCATAACAAAAACAAAGGCATGGGTTTGAGTTGATATTCGCTACGGATAAAAGCTCTTCCCATTTCAATGGATTGCTTCATCATATTAAATAATTCTGGTTCAATTCTAAAAAGCGTGTTGATGTAAAAACCGTTGATGCCGTATTTTGTGTAAATATCTTTTCCAAAACCCATTCGGTAAGCACCAACTAAAAGATTTTTTTCATTATCCCATAAAAAGAGGTGTTTATAAAATTTATCATATTTATCGAGGTCTATTTTTTTATTAGTTCCTTCGCCAATTTCTCTGAAAGTAATTTCTCTAAGTCTGCCAATTTCTTGCAATAAATTAGGGATGTCTTGTGTTTCTGCAAGATAAACTTCGTAATTTTTAGTTGAAAAAAGCTGATGCTCAGTATCTCTTAACTTATTAACTTCATCAATTAATAATTTAGAATCTATTGGATCAATAATTTTTTTAGGTTTTTTTGTTTTTTTTAAGGAAGTATTTATTTTTTTAGATGATTTATCTTCAAAAGTATTTGCCAACATATAGGTTTTTTTACGAATAAATTGGTGAAAATCATCAATGTTATTATACTGCTCTTGATCCTTTAAGTTTATAGGATTTCCTATTCTAACTCTAATATCACGTTTTCCTTGACTAACCAGTTCTGAAGGTAATTTGGCAGTTCTTAATGTACCGCTTAATCTAGAAAGCAAATAGAATAATTTACTGTTTTTTGCATGAAAATAAATAGGAATAATAGGTACTTTTGCTTTGTAAATTAGTTTTACAGCTCCAGGTTCCCATTCTTTATCTACAATGAGTTTGCCATCTTTATAGGTAGAAACTTCACCAGCAGGAAAAATTCCTAATGGATAACCATCACGCAAATGTTTTAATGCACTTTTTATTCCTGCAATACTCGATTTTGCATCTTTTCTATCTTCAAACGGATTGACAGGCATTACATAAGATTTTATAGGCTCGATTCTGTGTAATAAAAAATTGGCAATAATCTTGTAATCTGGTCTTTTTTCTAATAGTAATTTAAGGAGTAAAATTCCGTCAATTCCTCCTAAGGGATGGTTAGAAATGGTGATAAAAGCACCTTCTTTAGGAATTCTTTTTAAATCGTTTTCTGGAATTTCAAAATTGATATTTACATCGTCTAAAATGCCGTTTAAAAAGTTTAAATCGGATTTATTTTTATGTCTATCGTAAATTTTATTGAGCTCAGATATTCTAAGTAACTTCATTAGAATCCAACCAATAAAAGTTCCTAAAAACCCGTATTTGCTTATATTGAGCACTTTGGCTATTTCTTTTGAAGATACTAATCCCATAACTACAATATTAGTGATTTTTTATTGTTTTCACAACAAATTGTACAGTTTCTCTTGTAGTTTGTTGCAATAGAATTTCGTTTTTCTTTTTTATTTTGGCTATAGTTTTTTGGTTAAAATGTCTGATAGTTAATAAAGTAACCTCTTTATTATAAAGACCTTTATACTTTAATTTTAACTGTGTTAAAAAGTGGTTAAAATTATTAAATTTATCCTCTAAACAAACAGAAAAACTGATGGCTGTATTTTGTATTAAATTTACGCTTAACTTATTTTGATGAAGTAAATTAAATATTTCGCTAATATTATCTTCCATCATAAATGAAAAATCACGAGTAGCAATAGAGATTAATATCTGATTATTTTTTACGATAAAACAAGGTATTCTGGGCTGTAAATCAATGCTTTTACCTATAATTGTTCCTTTTTTTAATGGATGAATAAATGATTTTACAAATAAAGGAATTTCTTTTTGTTGCAAAGGTTGTAAAGTTTTGGGATGTATTACAGATGCTCCGTAAAAAGCCATTTCAATAGCTTCTCTATAAGATATTTTTTCGAGTAAAAGGGTCTCATTAAATACTCTTGGATCTGCATTTAAAATTCCAGCAACATCTTTAAAAACAGTTAGACTTTCAGCATTTAGGCAATATGCAAAAATTCCAGCTGAGTAGTCTGAACCTTCTCTGCCTAAGGTTGTGGTATTTCCTTCTTTATCACTAGCAATAAACCCTTGAGTAATAAATATTCCTGATTTATTATAAAGTTGTTTTATATTTTTTTCAGTAATAGACCAATTTATATTGGCTTCTCTATAAGAATTGTTGGTTTTAATGAATTCTCTTGCATCAATCCATTTGTTTTTTATGTTTATTTGCTCTAAATACGCACTAATTATTTTTGTAGAAATAATTTCTGCTAAAGAAACAATTTGATCATAAACAAAATGGATGTCTTTTTTTTTATTTTGGATTAAAAAATGAGAAAGTTGCATCCAAATAGTATTAATTTCTTTAAATATAAGATGAGAAGGTTTAAATAATTCAGTTAAAATATGTTGATGAAAATCTTTTACAAAATTAATTTTTTGTTCAAGTGAGTTGTCATTATTTAGGTAAGATTGTACAATTTTTTCGAACGCATTGGTCATTTTTCCCATTGCAGAAACAACAATAAGGAGATTTTTTTCACCTGTTTTTTGTAAAACAGTTGCTAAATTTTTAACTCCATTGGCATCTTTAACAGATGCACCTCCAAATTTGAATATTTTCATCAAATGCTGTTCTTTTTTACGAATTGATTGATTTGCTGTTCATTCATTTGTACAATTTGCCAATCGGTTAATACATTTGCTCCAGATTTTTTATAAAAATTAATAGCGTTTGTGTTCCAATTTAGTACAACCCATTCTACTCGTTTTACTTTCTGTTGTGCAGCATAATGTAAAAAATGCGTATAAAGTGCTTTGCCTATACCTAAATTACGTTTGTCTTGTTTTACAATTAAATCTTCTAGGTGTAAAGTTTTTCCTTTCCATGTTGAAAATCGTGGATAAAACAGCGCCATTCCAACAATTTTAGTATTTAATTCTGCTATAAAAACTTTAAAAGCAGGTGTTTTGCCAAAGCCTTCTTTAATTAAGTACGCTTCATCAATGATTACGGCATCTGGATCTTTTTCAAATATTGCTAATTCTTTTATTAGTTCTAAAATAAAAGGAGCATCTTCTACAATTGCATCTCTAATAATTATAGACTTATTCATTTAAAAATATTGAGAAATCATTATTATTTAATTCTGCTACTCTTAAATTATCGTAAGGGTAAATACCAAATTCTTTGAGTTGTTCTATTTTCTCAACATCAAATTTTGTTATACAAGATTCAATTTTTTCAAAACTGTTATTAGAGGCGTATTTTGACAACTCATTTAATAACGATAAACTGTGTTTTTGATTTCTATACTCTTTAGAAACAAATACCTTATCTACACTAATATATTTGCCAATATAGGTGTTATACGCTTCATAGAAAGATACAAACCCAACAACTTCATCATTTGCTAATGTTACTAAAATTTTAAATTTTGGATTGGAAGCAAAACCGTCTTTCATAATTTTATATAAATCAATGTGTTGTTCTTCATTAATCTCTGTAGCTAATTCAGTTATTCTACCAAATAAGTCATGTAATTCATAAGATTTTGCAAAGCGTACTTTAGGAAGAGGATCACTTGATGTTGATTCTAAAAACAGTTCTATTTTATCATTAAAAATATTTAAAAGAATTAAATCATCTTTTACTTCAAATTTATTTTTAGTGATTAATGCTACTTTATTATCATTGGTTCTATCAATTATACATTTAATTAAAAAGCAATTTTCTTTATGCGCAATTTTAACTAGATTAGTAAATAGAAATGATGCAACTCCAATATTTCTGTAATCAGGTTTTATATACACTTCTTTAATATAAAGAAAGCTGCCTTTCAACACATCATAAGACATTACAAAAGCGCTATAACCAATTATATTTTCACCGTATTCTGCAATGTGATAAAATATCTTAGATTGATTTTCAAAACATTCTTTTATAAATCCACTTATACTATTTGTAAATGGTTTTTTTCTAAGATTAGTTTCTTCATGGTATGCTTTAACCATATCAAAGAGTACTAATGAATCGTTTATGTTTGCTTCTCTAATGGTAAAACTCATGTTAATTATTTATAAAATTGTTTAAAGCATTACTTGTTATTCTCACTATTTTTTTTCC
>CAZYKN010000102.1:0-1309 GCA_964648135.1 uncultured Flavobacteriaceae bacterium | reverse complement strand
TTGGAAATCGTTCATCATAAGCCCATTCTATTTGTTTAGCTCCTTTTTTTAGTGCATATTCTAAGCATTTGGAAAATAAGGAAAGACCTACTCCAAATTTTTCATATTTTTTTGTAACAAAAGCCTCTTCAATAATTAAAGACCTGCCATAGATTGAATATGAAGGGTAAAAAATAGAAAAACCTATTATTTTTTCTTTTTTGGTTGCTACAAAGATTTTAAAATATCGATGTAAAGAAAAGCCATCTTTTATTAAATCGTAAACAGTTAATGGAGATTTAATAGCATAGGTGTCTTGAGCTAATTCTTCAATAAGCTCTACGACTTGACTTAAATCATTTAATTCTCCTCTTCTAATAGAAATTTCCATTCATTCAATATTATTTCACAAATTTAACGATATTTGTAGAATAAAAAATTATTCCATGCAAAAACATACAACATTAGGTGAATTTATTATTAACAATCAAACTCATTTTGATGGTTCATCTGGAGAATTAACACGATTATTAAACGCTATTAGGTTGGCAGCCAAAGTGGTAAATCACGAAGTGAATAAAGCAGGTTTGGTAGATATTCTTGGAGGAGCAGGCGAAGTAAATATTCAAGGAGAAGATCAACAAAAATTAGACGTTTATGCTAATGAAGTTTTTATGAACACACTCATTAAACGTGAAATAGTTTGTGGAATTGCTAGTGAAGAAGAGGATGATTATGTTATAATTAAAGGACATAATGGTAAAAATGATAACAAATATGTATTGTTGATGGATCCGTTAGATGGCTCTTCAAATATAGATGTAAATGTATCGGTTGGTACAATTTTTTCCGTTTATAAACGAGTTACGCCTATAGGAACACCAGTAACACAAGAAGATTTTTTGCAAAAAGGAAACAAACAAATTGCCGCAGGTTATGTGGTTTATGGAACTTCTACTATGCTGGTTTATACCACAGGTAAAGGAGTGAATGGTTTTACGTTAAATCCTGCTATTGGTACTTTTTATCTTTCACATCCTAAAATGACTTTTCCAGAACAAGGCGGAATTTATTCTATCAATGAAGCTGGTTATGTGCACTTTCCACAAGGTGTAAAAAAATATTTAAAATTTATTCAGAGCGAAGTTGAAAAAGGAGTTTCTTATAAATCTCGTTATATTGGTTCTTTGGTGTCAGATTTTCATAGAAATATGATTAAAGGTGGCATTTATATTTACCCAACAAGCACCAATAATCCTAAAGGGAAATTGCGTTTATTGTATGAATGTAATCCTATGGCATTTATTGCAGAACAAGCAAATGGTAAAGC
>CAZYKN010000101.1:0-7023 GCA_964648135.1 uncultured Flavobacteriaceae bacterium | reverse complement strand
TTTTATAATAATTAAAAAAATTGGTGTTTATTTCAATTTCTTTTTAACTTCAACTTCTTGATATGCTTCAATAATATCGAGTTCTTTAATATCGTTATAGTTTTTAATTTGCATACCACATTCGTAGCCTTTTGCCACTTCTTTAACATCGTCTTTGATACGTTTTAAACTGGCTAATTCGCCTGTAAAGATTACAATATCTTCACGTATTAAACGTATTTTAGAGTTTCTAAATATCTTACCTGTTTGTACCATACAACCTGCAATAGTACCAACTTTAGATATTTTATAAGTCATTCTAATTTCTGCTGTACCTGTAATTTCTTCAACAATATCTGGTGAAAGCATTCCTTCCATAGCGTCTTTCACATCATCAATTACTTGATAAATAATAGAGTAATTTCTAATATCAATTTCTTGTTCTGTTGCTAAGGCACTTGCTTTTCCTTGTGGTCTTACATTAAATCCAATAATAATTGCATCAGATGCAGAAGCTAATAATACATCAGATTCGGTTATTGCACCAACTCCTTTATGGATAATTTTAACTTCAATTTCTTCATTAGATAATTTTTGTAACGAGTCTGTTAATGCTTCTACAGAACCATCAACATCACCTTTAATAATAATGTTTAATTCTTTAAAGTCTCCAAGGGCAATACGTCTTCCTATTTCGTCTAGTGTAATGTGTTTGGTTGTTCTCACAGATTGTTCACGTTGTAATTGAGCACGTTTATTGGCAATATTTTTTGCTTCACGTTCGTCTTCAAATACATTAAACTTATCACCTGCTTGAGGTGCACCATCTAAACCAAGTATTGAAACTGGTGTAGAAGGCCCTGCGGTTTTAACTTGTTTACCACGTTCATCGTGCATAGCTTTTACTTTACCACTATGTGTTCCTGCAAGTAAGTAATCACCTATTTTAAGTGTTCCTGCTTGTACTAATACCGTAGTTACATAACCTTTTCCTTTATCTAATTGTGCTTCTACTACAGCTCCAACAGCACGTTTATTAGGATTTGCTTTTAGGTCTAACATTTCTGTTTCAAGCACTATTTTTTCTAGTAATTCATCAACTCCTGTTCCTTTTTTAGCAGAAATATCATGAGATTGAACATTTCCTCCCCAATCTTCTACTAAGATATTCATTTGAGAAAGTTCTTCTTTTACTTTTTCTGGATTTGCTCCAGGCTTATCAATTTTATTAATTGCAAAAATCATAGGTACACCTGCAGCTTGTGCATGACTGATTGCCTCTTTTGTTTGAGGCATGATAGAATCATCAGCAGCAATTACAATAACTACCACATCGGTAATTTGAGCACCACGAGCACGCATTGCTGTAAAGGCTTCGTGACCTGGAGTATCTAAGAATGTAATTTTATTTTTGTTTTTTAATTCAACGGAATACGCACCAATGTGTTGCGTAATACCTCCTGCCTCACCAGCAATTACATTTTCTTTACGGATGTAATCTAATAAAGAGGTTTTACCGTGATCTACGTGTCCCATTACGGTAACAATTGGTGCTCTAGTAATTAAATCTTCTGCTGCATCTTCAACAACTTCTATAGATTCTTCTACTTCTGCACTTACAAACTCCACAGAGTAATCAAATTCATCTGCAACAATGGTAATGGTTTCTGCATCTAAACGCTGATTCATGGTAACCATCATTCCTAAAGACATACAAGCAGAAATAATTTGAGTTACAGAAACATTCATCATCGTGGCAATTTCATTCACAGTAACAAATTCTGTTACTTTTAACACTTTACTTTCTGAAGCTTGTTGTTGTAAATCTTTTTCAGATTGTTGTCTATGTAAATCTCTTTTATCTCTACGGTGTTTTGCTCCTTTACCTTTTTTATTCTTTCCTTGTAAACGTTCTAGAGTTTCACGTACTTGATTTTTAATTTCCTCTTCAGTAGGTTCAACTTTAACAATTGGTTTTCTACCTTTGTTAAATCGTCCTCTTTGGTTGGGTTTATTATTTGATTTATTGAAGTTACTACCACCTTTATTGATACGCTTACGTTTAGGTCTTGCTCCTGGTTTGTTGGTAGTTTTAGATTTATTATCAGTCGTTTTCTTTTTAGGTTTATCAAATTGAGATAAATCAATTTTAGCACCAGCCGTTTTAAAACCTTTTAATTTTTGATATTGGGTTTTAATAATTTCTGGCTCTTTTGGTGTTTCTACTTGTGTAGGAGTAGGTTCTTCTTTAGAAACTGAAGAGACTTCTTTAGGTGTTTCTACTTTTTTTGTTTCCTTAACTACTTTTACCTTTTTAGCTTCTTTTTTAGGAGTTGCGTCTTTTTTTACTGTCTTTTTAGGTGTATCAACATCAATCTTACCTACTTTTTTAAGACCAGAGAGTTTAGGAGCTTCTGTTTTAACAGTTTCAACTACTTTAATTTCCTCTTTGGGTGCAGTTTCTTTTTTAGGCTCTTCTTTTTTAGATTCTTCTTTAGCTTTTGGAGAAAGGTCAATTTTACCAACAGACTTTATGCCAGACATCTTTTCGGATTCTGTTTTAAAGATTTCTTTACGTTTTGCTTCCGCTTTTTCTTCGGCTAAACGTTTTTCTTCTTTCTCTTTTTCTAAAGTCTTACGTATTGCTTCTTTTTCTTTACGTTGCTCCTCGCCTACTTCTTTAGAACTTAATCTTCTAGATTTATCCGATTGGAATTCATCTGAAAGAATACCATATATCTCTGCTGATATTTTTGTTGTAGGTCTTGCTTCGATATGAATATCTTTTTTTGCAAGAAATTCTACTACTCTATCAAGAGATATATTAAACTCACGTAAAACTTTATTTAGCCTTTGATCTCTAGCCATATTTACTTATTTAAATTCTAAATTTTCTTCAAAAATACAGAACTTTTTGTTTTAATTAATACTTTTATGCTTCGAATTCTTCTTTTAAAATTCGCTGTAATTCTATAATTGTTTCTTCTTCTAAATCGGTTCGTTTTACTAAGAACGCTACATCTTGCTCTAAGACACTTTTTGCAGTATCAAAACCTGCATTTTTAAGCTCTGTAATTACCCAATCTTCAATTTCATCTGTAAATTCTGTTAGTTCAACATCTTCATCGTCCATTCCTTCACGTTGTACGTCTAACTCATAACCTGTTAGCATACTTGCTAAACGAATATTTACTCCTCCTCTACCAATGGCTTTAGAGACTTCTTCTGGTTTTAAGAACACATTTGCTCTTGGTTTTTCACCATCTACTACTTCTTTAAATTCAACACTTACTACTTTTGCAGGACTTAAAGCACGTGCAACAAATAAGTTTTCATTTTTAGTATAGTTAATTACATCTATATTTTCATTACCAAGTTCTCTAACTATTCCGTGAATACGAGAACCTTTCATTCCAACACAAGCTCCAACAGGATCAATTCTATCATCATAAGAATCTACGGCTACTTTTGCTTTTTCACCAGGAATTCTAGCAACACGTTCAATAGTAATTAAACCATCAAACACTTCTGGAATTTCTTGTTCAAATAATTTTTCTAAGAAAGCTGGAGCCGTTCTAGACAAAATAATTGCTGGTTTATTACCACGTAATTCCACCAATTTAATAATTCCTTTTACATTATCTCCTTTTCTGAAATAGTCTGAACGAATTTGCTCACTTTTTGGTAAAACCAATTCATTGCCATCATCATCTAATAAAATAACAGCATTATGACGTACGTGATGTACCTCAGCAGTATATAACTCTCCTTCTAATTCTTTAAATTGCTTGAATAAGTTGGTATTGTCATATTCATGTATTTTAGAAATTAAATTCTGACGTAATGCCAATATTGCTCTTCTTCCTAAATCTACCAATTTAACTTCTTCAGATAAATCTTCACCAACTTCAAAATCTGGTTCTATTTTTTGCGCTTCTGCTAAAGATACTTCTGCATTAGAATCTTCTACTTCACCATTTTCTACTACAATTCTATTTCTCCAAATTTCTAAATCGCCTTTATCAGGATTTATAATAATATCAAAGTTTGTGTCTGAGCCATACTTTCTTTTTAAAGCTGCTCTAAAAACCTCCTCTAAGATTACCATTAGCGTTTCTCTATCTATCCTTTTATCATCTTTAAATTCTGAAAATGAATCAATTAATGCTATGTTTTCCATTTACGATTTTCTTTTGTTTGTTTTACTTGATAACATTCTTTTTATCTTTTATTTAAAATATAATTTTAACTTTTGCTTCAATAATCTCATTAAAGCTTATTCTTGCTTGTTTGGTTACGGTTACTTTACCTTTACCAATAGGCTTAGGTTCTCTTGCCTTCCATTCTAGCAATAAATTATCTGAATTTACTTCAATTAAAGTGCCTTCATATTTATCTTCACTTGTTTTTACTTTAAGTATTCTACCCATATTTTTATTGTACTGCCTAATATTTTTAATAGGCGAAACAATATCTGGAGAACTCACTTCTAACGAAAAATCTTCTTCATCTCTATCAAATCCATTTTCAATATACCGATTAATTCGAATACATTCTTTAAGATTTACACCTTGATCACCATCTATAATAATGTCAATCTTATTTGAATTAGAGAATTTTACATCAATCACAAAAAGAGATTTATTTTCTTCTAAGGCTTCTTCTAATAATTCTAATACTCTTTTTTGCTCCATTTTTACTATAAAAAAAGAGGACTTTTCGTCCTCTTCAATTCCTATTCTTCGTTATTTCGGGTGCAAATATATACAAAAGCTTTTTAATTGACAAAAAAATAGGGTTATAATTACAATATTTTGTATCTTTACACATTATAATACAAACCTATTTAAAAAACACTCACTAATTAAATACCTTTAACATGAAACACATACTTGTACCAATCGATTTTTCTGAACAAGCGGAATGTGCAGCTAAAGTTGCTGCTAGAATTGCAAAAAAAAACAATGCTGATATTACTTTATTACACATGCTAGAAATGCCTCAAGGTGTAGTTGATGCCATGTCTGGCGGAGATCATTCTACTCCTGCCTCAATGTTATACATGAAAAAAGTACACGAACGTTTTGACGAATTGGCTTCTGAAAATTTTTTTGAAGGTCTAACAGTAAATCAAAAAGTGCTTTTTGAAAGTACTTTTGAAGGTGTTTTAGAAGAAACTAAAAAAGATAATATTGACATGATTGTTATGGGTTCTAGCGGAGCAACAGGTCTTAAAGAAATTATTGTAGGTTCTAATACCGAAAAAATTGTACGTAATTCTGAAGTTCCTGTTTTAGTCGTTAAAAAAGGTTATGGCGATTTTGAAATCAACAATATTGTATTTGCATCTGATTTTGGAAAAGACAGTAAAGCTAAATTTCAAAATGTAATTAATTTTGCTAATAAATTTAATGCAAAACTCCATTTACTCTATGTAAATACACCATATAATTTTAAAAGCACTAAAAAAATTAGCACTACAATGACTAATTTTATAGCTGATTTTGATATTAAAAATTACGACACCTATATATATAATGAAACTTCTGTTGAAAAAGGTATTTTGAGCTATGCGGATGAAATTAATGCCGATTTAGTTGCTCTAAACACTCATGGAAGATCTGGTATTTCTAGCTTTTTCAACTCTAGTGTTGGGCAAGATTTAGCAAATCACGCTTTAAAACCTATCATTACTTTTAAAATATAAAATTCATAAATACTACATTAAAAAAGCTCTTATCTTTAAGGGCTTTTTTTAGTATCTATTCTCAACCGTTGGTTTTTTCTAATAGTTAGTACAACAAATTTAAAGCAAAACTACCCATATAAATATCAAGGCAAACTCGTAGTTTTTTGTATTTAAGTTGATTTCACTTGTCATTCCTGCGAAGGTAGGAATCTTAATATCTATCTAATTTAACTTTAAAGCTACAATCCCTTATAAAAAAAATGGTTTCTCAAAGAGAAACCATTTTCCGATTGGAGGTTTAAACCAATCTAATCAACTAACCAAACCTTATCTTTTATGTTTTTTTGTGCTTTTTGTATGTTTTGTAAGCACTTTTGTCTTTCTTATAACTTTAAATCGTTTTCTTGGAGTTTTTGTTACCGTGTTTCCTCCTTTTTTATAAATAATATTTTCTAATCCTTCAAATTCATAACTTGTACCAGAACTTATATGATACAATTCAATTTTTCCATCATTTAATACGGTTAATTCAAATTCTTCAAAATCCGTGCCATTATAATTTAAAGTCAATACTTTTAAGGTGTCAGAGCCTTGTACATCTGCAATTTCGTATGTTCCTTGAAAATCCCATATTAAATTATCAATAGCTGTTCCTTCATTGTCTTGAGAAGATTTAAAAACGTTTACGTTATCAGGAATAAAGGCTAAAAAGTTTTCATTATCAAACGGATTTTCTTCACCATCAAAAGTTTCTGTTTTTTCCCAAGTAACATATTCTTGTAAGAAATATTCTAGATTTTCGTAGAAGATTTTATCGTAATCAAAATTAGTTACACTATACGGAATTAAAGTATAGGTTACATTTCTATCTAAATCTCTAAATTTTATTTTATTGGCATTCACTTGATAAACTTCAAAATCTATATAACCATCAAGGTCATGATCAACAGTTAAAATAGCTCCATCAGTACTATAAAAACCAATCTGATCTCCATAACCGCTACCAACTGCTCCTAAACCTACTAAGTTGTTGTTTGCGTAAATTTTTCCGTTTTCAAACGATATGGTAAAAGCCAAAGACATAAAACGAGTATCACCAGAACCAATAGTTTGGTTGTAATCAATATACCATAAATCTGATGATTGTAATAATTCATCAAGAGTTAAAGAATTGTCATTGTAATTTGTTACAGGATTACCATTATCTATAACACAAGAGCTAAATAACACAGCGGTTACAAATAATATTAAGGTTAATTTTAGCGTTTTCATAATGGTACTTTTAGTGTTAAAACGGAATAAAAATTTTCCATTTTAATTGTTATACTAAAAGTTGTTTCAATTTCTATGCCAAA
>CAZYKN010000100.1:0-7042 GCA_964648135.1 uncultured Flavobacteriaceae bacterium | reverse complement strand
TTTTCAAAATTTTTATCGTTTAAAACGGAATGAATTACAGATTCTAAATCATCCATCTCAATAGAATAATTATTGGAAGCGAAAGCTTCTAAATCTGGAAAATCAACAGGATTATCAACCGTTCCTCCATTATGAGAAAAGTTAAATTTTACAAAAAACAAATCAGCCATTGCAAACAAATCAGCCATAATATTCCACGAACCCCAATCTTTATATCCTTTATAACCATGGCAAAAAATAACGATGGGTTTTGCTTGGTTATTTTCTTTATAAAAATAATCAGTTAAAATAGGTTTGTTGTGTTTACCTTGTATGATGGTGTTTTTTATGATTTTCATATAGTTTATTGTTATCTGATAAAAGATTTAATTATTTTTTTAACCACTAAGTACACGAAGAAGGCACAAAGTTCACAAAGCTGAACGGATATTTGTTTTGTTCTGTTTTTTCCATTTTATCTTGTAGCAAAGCGAAATAGTATCGATTTAGTATGGTAAATTTTCGTTCTCTACAAAAGCTTCTTCAATATCAAATATTTCTGATAGTAAATAAGATAATTTCTCTTCAAATAAATTCATATCTCCAATTGAAATTGGACTGCGATTTACTTTCATAAAACCAGCTTTTAAATTTTTAAAAGAAATAATTCCGCTTTCTATTTTTTTATTTTCTAAAGAAATATGATGTGTTTTTACATACATATAAGCATATAAAAGCACTTGAAAAGCTTTACTATATTTGTGATCTTGAGCTACTAAATGCCATTCGTTTTTCTTACTATTGACCAAATCGAGGCTTTTTTGCTCTACTTTTCCTGTTTTATAGTCTATAATTCTTAAAACTCCGTTAATTTCATCTATTCTATCTGCTTGACCCATTAATTTAATAGGTATATCAAAACCTTCAATATTAATATTTGTGGTTAAATCAACTTCTAAATCAATTATTTTAAGCTGAACTCCTTTAGCTAATAAAGCAATTTCTTGATTTAGAAAATTCTGAATATACTGCTTGGTAATTTCAAAGACAAGTAGATTTTTACCTTTAGAAATATCTCCATTTTTATACACTTCTTTAAATACTGTTTTTGTATGAACAGCTACTTGTTTTTTTAGTGGTTTTATATCTGCTACTTTTATAAATTCCCCTTTAAAAGGAGTGTAAAAATCCTCTAGAACTTTATGAATTACAGTTCCTAAGGTGTTTGCAGCAATGGTTTCTTCCACTTCATTTAATTGGTAAATTCTGAGTATTTTTTGCTTGTAAAATGCAATGGGATTGTAAATGTAATTAGTTAATGCTGTTGGTGAAAATCCTTTGATGTTTGCCTTGAACAAAGCTTCTAAAACATCATTATTTTTTATAATTTGTTGAAGTTCATTTGGTTTGGTTTCCACTTTTGGACTTACAATATATTCATTGATTTGTAAATTTGGCAATTTATCTTTTAGTAATTCTAGTTGTGTGATAAAACGGCTTTTTTCACCAGAACCAAAATCGTCTGTTTCTGTGTTGTATAATAAAAATACCTTCTTGGCTCTAGCAATCAATCTAAAAAAATGATAGGAAAAAATAGCATCTTTTTCTTGATAAGTTGGTATGCCTTTTTCTCGTTTTACATCAAAAGGAATAAAGGAATTATTGCTTTTTCCTGATGGAAGAAACCCTTCATTTACCGAAGTAATAATTACGGTATCAAAAGATAATACACGAGTTTCTAACATGCCCATTATTTGCAATCCGTTAATGGCATCACCTTTAAAAGAGAGTGTTTCTGTACTTAAAATTTGCTGATAAACGGCATATAAACTCTCTAAATTTTCAATAAATTGATATTCATTATTTAAGTTTGAAATCTGATTAAATAGTTGTTCAAATCGTGTTAAATATTCAATTTCTAATGGGTTCTCTGTATATTCTTTTAAAAGAGATATTAGATTAATTTCATGTTCTAAAGTGTTTTCATTCCAATTAGAAAAAATGACGTTCAAAAATTCACCAACAGAAGCCTTATGATTATAAAGATTGTGAATAGTAGTTTCATCAATAAAAATCAAATTTTTATTAATGAGTTCATTGGTATTGATATTAATAAAAATATTTTTTAAACTAGGATGGTTTAAAATTGAAATAACATCTTTGTAATAAAAATGAGTACGCTTACCTATTTTATTTTTATTTAGATGTAGTTTAAACAATACGTTAAACAAATCTGCATAAATAATATTTTGCAAGGGTAAACCCATAGTAATATTAATCTTTTCAATGGCATTAGGCAAAGAATTGATAGTAGTAGTTAATAAATTTTCATTTGCCAAAACCAAAGCAGCGTCTTGATTATCACTAATAAGCTCACTAGCATATTTTATTTGAGAAACATTTTTTGGAACTCCAATTACAGTGATTGTTTTTTCACTTTTAAATTCATTTGTAATTTGCTGAAAATTGTTTTGTTTAAAATATTTCCATTGCTCTTTGTAAGTCTTTATAAATTTTGTTGCTGAAATACCTTCATTTAATAAGGTTTCATCTAAATCAAAATATATTGTAGCTAGTTGATTATTTAGCAAAGTAGTTATAATTTGTATTTCAGCTGTATTTAAAGCGTTAAAACCAACAAAAACATGATGAATTTTGTCATTATTTTGTATATACTCTTCTAATCTAAAATGTGCTTCACGATATTGCAAACCTTGGTAACCAATTTGTTTTTCTTTAAGATGTTGATAAAATTGAGCATAATATAATTCTATTTTTTCAAAAAATTGAATGTATCTATTGGTAAGCTCAGTAGATTTATTTTGATTTTTAAACCAACTTTCAATGCGACTAATATCTTTTAAATATCCAAAAATATTTTGCTGATTGATAAGGTAGCTATCAATTTCATTAAAATCTTTAATTAAAATACTTGCCCATTTTGAAAAATCTTCAAAAGATTCTAGTTCATCATTTTGAATATTGTTTTTATAAATGTTATAAAACTCAAATAACAAGTTCAAACTATCAACTGAACTTATTTTTGATATCTTAAAAATAAACTCTTCAATACTTATAATATGAGGAAGAAATTGAAATTGTGTTAATTGATTTTTAAATTCCTTTTTTACAAATACGCTTGCACGTTTACTAGGTAAAATAATAAGAACCTCTTTTAAATCAACTGATTTTTCAAGAATATCTTTAACAACAGAATGAATATATTTTTGCATAAACAAATATAGTAAAATAAAAAAGCCGTTCCAAAAATGGAACGGCTTTTAAAATATATGTAGTTTAGATTATTTGATTAATCTAATTTCAACTCTTCTGTTGTTTGCTCTACCAGCAGATGTTTTGTTAGTGTCAATTGGGTAATCTTCACCAAAACCGTAAGAAGATAATCTTACTGAACTTAATCCTTTTGCAATTAAATATGCTTTAACTGCATCAGCTCTTCTTTGAGACAATCTTTTATTTGAACTTGCAGAACCTTGACTATCTGTATGACCATCAATACTAAAGTTAGCATTAGGGAATTTGTTCATAATTTCATAGATAGCATCTAATTTAGGTCTAACACCATTTTTGAAAGAAGATTTTCCTGAGTTAAAGTAAATTGTTTTAGCATAAGCATCTAATTGAGCTTGAGCTTCTTTAGTAATAGGAGCTACAGGTGCTGGAGGAGCTACTTTTACTTCAGGACAACCTTTATTAGATTTAACACCTTTTACTTTAGGACAGTTATCATCTTTATCTAATACACCGTCTCCGTCAGTATCTGGCCAAGGACATCCTTTATTCGCTTTTGGTCCTTTTACTTTAGGACAACCATCTTTAGAGTCAATTACACCATCACCATCTGAATCTGGACAACCATTGTTAGCTTTAGTTCCAGGTACTTTAGGACAAGCATCATCTTTATCAGCAATACCATCACCATCTGTATCAGGACAACCGTTCATTGCAGCAGTTCCAGGTACATTAGGACAAGCATCTTCAGAATCTTTTATTCCATCTCCGTCAGTATCAGGACAACCGTTGAAAGCTTTTAAACCAGCAACTTCTGGACAAGCATCATTTTTGTCATAAATACCATCACCATCTGTATCAGTTCCACCAAATTTAACAATAACACCTAAAGCATGTTGAAAATGAGGTAACAATACTGTATCATCAAAAGAATGTTTGTAGTTAGATTGTAGATTTACACCTAAATTATCAGTTAACCATACGTTAGCTCCTAAACCTCCGTTTAAAGTTCCGTTTCCATTATCATCTAATAAAGTATAACCTCCACCAATAGCAACATAAGGATCTAACCATTTCACATTCTTTAAGAACACATTGTTCAATGCATATCTAATATCCATATCTAAACCAATATAAGATTGGTCAGCAACACTCATTTCACCAACTTTAGTGATGTTGTTAAACGATACTCCAGCACCTAATGTAAATCCATCAGCAATGTATTTACCTACGTGAATTCTAGAAATAGGACTTGCTAAGAAGTTGTAATGATCTCTAGCATTTCCAAATTCATCAAACCAAGCAGCACTATCACCGTTTGCACTAATGATTGATGGGTGGTTTGTTGGGAAAAAGTCAACGGCATTTGTACCGAAATCCAACGCCCAAGGATTGTTTTCATCCTGAGCTTGTAAATTGTTAACCGTAAAAACGATTAAAACTACGAATAAAATTCTTTTTAAATGTTTCATTTTTAATTAATTAATGTTTATAATTTCTGTTTTCAATATTTATTTAAGCATCAAAAGACACCTATTAAGTCGCAAATATAAGACTTTTTTAATAAAACCTCTATTATTCTTAATAAAATAAGCTTCTATTATCTTCTATTTCACTTCCTTCTTTAAGTGCATCATAAATTTTTGATGTTTTTCCTTTTAATTTATTGGTAATGGTATTTGCGTAAGTATTGAAGTTTTTCAACTCATAAGGTTTATTCTTTTTAACAACTTTAACTAGATACACACCATTGTTACCATCAATAATTTTGGTGTCGCCTTCTTTAATATATAATAAAGCTCCAGCAACATTTACATCTTTTCCTCCAACTTTTAAATTTGCATTAGAAACAGACACTTCTTTTGCAGAAGTAATCGTTTTATTAACAGATTTTGCCATTTCTTCTAAAGTACTTCCTGAAATTTTATCGTGAATTAATTTTGCTTTCTTTTGTTTTTGTAATAATTGAGTTACTTTAGATTTAGCGTCTTTAACTGACATTAAACCTTTTTTTGTTCTGTTTTTAAGTACCACAACAGCATAATCACCATTATCCAAATCAAATCTTTTAGAATCTCCAATTTTAGTTTCTTTATCAAAAGTCCATTTTACAATTTCTCTCTGATTTCCTAAACCGTCAATTTTTTCACTAAGTTTTTCAATTTTAGCAGCATTTTGAACTTTCATTCCTTTTTCTTTTGCTAATTCGTTAATATCTTTCCCTTTTGAAAGATCTAAAGCAAAAGTTTCTGCATTTTGGTAAATTTTACTTTCAGTATCTTCTGACGGATCAATTTTTAAAGCAACAATTGCTAATTTTAATCCTGGATCCGTTTTTTTCTCATCAATTTTAATGATATGGAAACCAAAACTTGTTTCAACTAAGTCAATTTTACCCGTTTTATTGTTTTTATTAAAAATATAATCATTAAATTCTTTTGCCAATTGTCCTTGTTTAAAGAACCCTATATCTCCACCTTTTGAAGCACTTGGTCCATCTGAATATTCTTTAGCTTTATCAGCAAAATTATTTTTATTAACTTCTTTCAAGATTTTTTTAGCTAAAGCTTCTGCTTCCTCTCTAGTACGAGTAACTTCTGGTTTTGCTCTTGTTGCTCCTTTATATGCAATTAAAATATGACTTGATTTTACAGACTCTTCACCATCTTTACTTAATGTTTTGGTAATTTTAAAATAATCACCATCTCTATAAGGACCGTAAACAAATCCAACAGGTTTTGTCATTAAAGTATCGAAAATTGCATTTGGTAAATCTTTTTTAAGGTATAATTTATCTTGAAAAGGCAAATCTGAATTGTTTGTTACAAACTCTTTAGCATCTTTAGCATTGATAAATCCAGCAACTTTTTCCTCGCTTTTTGCGGCATCATTCCATTCTTTATGGTCTGTTATTAACGTAGTTATTTTATTTTTAACATCTTTAATATCAGCATCAGAAGGTTTTACTTCAAACTTTACAAAATCAACTGTTGTGTTTGCATCTGTTGTAAATTCTTTTTGATGGTTAGTGATGTAACTTGAAATTTCTGTATCGCTTACCACAGCTTCTCCATTTTTAATAGAATTATAAGGTATGTAAGCTAAGTCAATATCTGCACTTGTATTTTCGTTTTTATAAATACGTTCTCCTTCTTTTAAAGGAGCAACTAAACCAGCTTTAACCAGATTATTATAAGTTGTTTGTGCTAAATTTGCTTTTACATTACCTTCATAATCAACCCAACTTTTCCATTGAGCAGCACCTTGAGGAGTGTCTTTATTATCTTTTAATGTAGCGATATACTCTTTTAATTTATTTTCATCAAATAAACCAGATTCGTCTTTAAATCTTTGGTCATTCTGAATGGAAGAATTTTCAACCATTGCATCCCAAATATCCTTTTCACCAATAACAATTCCTGCTTTCTCAATAGCATCATTATATACTTTTTCTCTCACCACATTATTCCAAACATTTTTTACTGCTTGAATAGAAGATACTTTGTTGTTTTTTTGAGCTTCTAAAAGTTTTGAAAATTTTTCATTACTAATTTTTTCTCCGTTTACAGTACCAATAGTAGTTTTACCTGAATAACCATTTCCTTTAAAGATACCACTTGCTACAAAGGCAAAAAGTGCCAAACCGATGATTAATATTAAGAATATTGTTTTACTTCTAATTTTTGCTAAAATCGCCATTTTAATTTTTGGTTTTAATTAAGTGCGCAAAATTACAAAAACAATTCTATATTTAAAAGGAGTTTTTGAAGTAATTTTAGTTTTTGAAAAAATGAAGAGGAAAGATGGAAGA
>CAZYKN010000099.1:1391-7044 GCA_964648135.1 uncultured Flavobacteriaceae bacterium | reverse complement strand
CTGCATATCGTAATCACGTGCAACCTATTGGAATGGGAGTTGATCCTAAAAAAGTTTTTGCAGAATTGTACGGAAAAGTTACAGGAACATCTAAAGGAATGGGAGGTTCTATGCATATTTTTTCTAAAGAACATCGCTTTTATGGAGGTCATGGTATTGTTGGAGGTCAAATTCCGCTTGGAGCAGGAATTGCTTTTGGAGATAAATATCACGATAGAAAAGCAGTTACTTTAACCTATTTTGGAGATGGTGCTTCACGACAAGGCTCTTTACACGAAACCTTTAATATGGCAATGAACTGGAAGTTGCCTGTTGTTTTTATTGTAGAAAACAATCAGTATGCTATGGGAACTTCGGTAGAGAGAACCGCAAACCATACAGATATTTGGAAGTTAGGTTTAGGTTATGAAATGCCAAGTTATCCAGTAGATGGTATGAATCCTGTTGCCGTTGCCAAAGCAATGGATAAAGCAATTTCTCACGCTAGAGCAGGAAATGGTCCTTCATTTTTAGAAATGAAAACCTATCGTTATCGTGGTCATTCTATGAGTGATGCGCAACATTATAGAACAAAAAAAGAAGTTGAAGAATACAAAAAAATAGATCCAATTACGCAAGTATTAGATGTAATTAAAGCAAAAAAATATCTTACTGACCAAGAGATAAAAGATATTCAAAAAAATGTAAAAGTTCGTGTTCAAGAATGTGTAGATTTTGCAGAAAGCTCTCCATATCCAGAAAAACAACAATTGTATGATATGGTCTATGAACAAAAAGATTTTCCGTTTATAAAACATCGATAAATTCAATATTCAAAACTAATAATTCAAAATTTAAAAATAACATGGCAGAAATAATTAAAATGCCTCGCTTAAGCGATACTATGACCGAAGGAGTTGTAGCCACTTGGTTAAAAAAAGTAGGAGATAAAATTGAAGAAGGAGATATTTTAGCTGAAATTGAAACCGATAAAGCAACTATGGAGTTTGAATCTTTTAACGAAGGAACTTTATTGTTTATTGGCTTGCAAGAAGGAGAAACTGCTCCTGTTGATGCGCTTTTGGCTATTATTGGTGAAGAAGATGAAGATATTGATGCTTTAATTAAAGAGTTTGAATCTTCATCAGCTACAGCTGAAAAAGTAGAAACTCCAAAGGAAAAATCTAAGAAAGAAGAAAAGCCAGTAGCTGTTAAACAACCAGTTCAAGCCGTTAAGCAACCAGAAATAAAAGCGCAAAAAGTACCAGCTGCTCAAGTAGTAAATACTTCTGGAAGAATATTTATTTCGCCTTTAGCTAAAAAATTAGCAGAAGAAAAAGGAATAAATATCCATACCATTACTGGAACTGGAGAAAATGGTAGAATCATTAAACGTGATGTAGAATTTTTTAATCCAAATCAAATTTCTGGAGTTGCTGTTGCTGCATTTACACCAAAAGGGCAAGAAAGTTTTGAGGAGATACCAAATTCGCAAATGCGTAAAGTGATTGCTAGAAGATTGGGAGAATCTAAATTTACAGCACCTCATTACTATTTGAATGTGGAGTTTGATATGGATAATGCTATTGCGTTTAGAAAACAATTCAATTCCGTTCCAGACACAAAAATATCTTTTAATGATATTATTGTAAAGGCAACTGCTTTGGCACTAAAAAAACATCCGCAAGTAAATTCACAATGGTTTGAAGACAGAATGCAACTCAACCATCATGTGCATATTGGTGTTGCTGTTGCAGTTCCAGATGGTTTGTTAGTTCCTGTGGTTAAATTTGCAGACGAGCAAAGCCTACAACAAATTGGAGTTGCAGTTAAAGAATTTGCAGGAAAAGCAAGAAGTAAAAAATTGCAACCAGATGAAATGGAAGGTTCAACCTTTACTATTTCTAATTTGGGAATGTTTGGAATAACGGATTTCACGTCTATAATTAATCAGCCAAATTCAGCTATTTTATCTGTAGGAGCAATAGTTGCTAAACCTGTGGTAAAAAACGGACAAGTAGTAGCAGGAAACACTATGAAACTTACACTAGCTTGTGACCACAGAACTGTTGATGGTGCAACTGGAGCAGAATTTTTATTGACTTTAAAAGGATATATTGAAAATCCTGTTACTATGTTAGTGTAATACCAAATATTAGGTCATTTTGATATAAGACCTCACAGGTTTTTAAAACCTGTGAGGTTTGATATTTATTTTAATATAATTAATTGGTGTTAACTAAAAGGATGAGTTTGCCTTAATGTAGATGAGGCAATTTCTTTAATAAAACTTATATCCTAATGAAATTTGAATAGTCGTATTATTTCCTTTTAAATTAAAATCATTTGATTTATAAATATTAGCAAAATTGTAATTGTACCGAATATTTATATTCATACCATTATCCATTTCGTAACTAGCACCAATATTAACTCCATAATCAATTGGATTTAATTGGTCTTTAGTATTTGTCCATTCTTGCCATCCATCACTAGTTTTTGCAAATACCAAATAACTAATTTGTGGACCAGCATCAATACTTAAAAAATCATCTCCTGTGTTAATTAAATCAGTTAAAAAATACTTTATCATAACAGGTAACACAATGTAGTGATTGTTATTTTTTAGACTTGCATCATCTTTATTTTGAGAACCTTGCATTGAATATAATAATTCTGGTTGTACAGAAATTTTATCAGACACTTGCAATTCAACAACTCCACCAACGTGCATGGCTGGTTTTATACCTTCAAGAGGATTATCTCCTTTAATATTTGATAGATTTGCTCCTACTTTAAATCCAAAATAGGTTTGAGAGTGTAAGCTAATAGTTATCAAAAATACTAAAACTATAATATATTTTTTTTGCATGATTTTTATTTTTTGAGAGTACTTTTTTGCAAAAGTATGATTTTTTTAGAAAACATCTTTATTAAATTTAGTTTTTCAAGGATAAATCTGTGTAATCTGTGAGTTTTAACACATAGGCACATAAGAAAACATAGTAATTTTACTTAACCACGAGGTGCATTAAGGACACAAAGCTTGATGAAGATTAGTGTAAATCTGTGGATTTTAAACACATAGACATATAGAAAATATAGTGCTTTGTAGAAATTAGTGTAATCTGTGATTATAAAAGCGCTACCGTTTCGTTCCTGTTTACTTTACTTGATTTGGTTTCAATAAATTGCGGTAAATAATACACTTTTTTAGGTTTTTCGTATTTATCTAATCCTAAAAAATTAATTTCTTTTTGTTTTTTTCCTTCAATAACTAAAATTACTTTTTCGCCCAAAGCCTCATCCTCTTCAGAACTGATAAAAAAGCGCTGTTTAATTTCGTTTTCAAGTTTTTGCTCTACTTGTTCTGGGATAATTTTTACACCTCCAGAATTAATGATATTATCAAAACGTCCTTGCCAACAAAAGTGCTTATCATCAATTAATTTAACAATATCATTGGTAATGATTTGTGTTTTTGAAATGTTTGGAGCATTAATTACCAAACAGTTTCTATCGTCTTTTTCAACTGTAATATCTGGTAAAGTTTCGTAATAATTGGTAATTCCATCTAACTGACTTAGTTTTTTAACCGCAATATGTGTTACCGTTTCGGTCATTCCATAAGTGGAATACACTTTAGGTCTAACGGATTTTAATTTGTCTTGTAAAGGTTTTGAAACTGCTCCTCCACCCACAATTAAGGTTTTTAATTTGTGAATATCATTTAAAGAATTATACACTTGTAAAGGAACCATTGCAGAGAAATCGTATATTTTTCTCGCTTTAAGCGGATGAGAAGTTGGAGGTATCACATCTAATTTCCAACCAGAAACTATGGCTCTAACCAACATCATTTTACCAGCAATATATTTAGGTGACATACACAATAATGCAGAAATATCATCACCATCTAAATCAAAATATTTAGCACTTGCCAAAGCACTGTTTATCATGTGTTCCTTTAATAATTTGATTGCTTTCGGCTTTCCTGTTGAGCCTGAAGTATGTACCGTTAAATATTTTTTATTACTAAACCATTCCGAAAAAAATTCGAAAACTTCTGGCATTTTTTCCGCTGTAAAAGCAAGTAACTCTTTAACCGAATTAAATTGATTTCCATTTAACGTAAAATGAGGATGGATCTCTTTATTTGACATAATTATTTACCATTTTAGAACTACAAATATACAGAAGTATTACAAATTGAAGTATTTTTTTACCAAATCCATATATTCTGATGATATTTTTAAATAATAACTCAAAGATAAATACATCAAACTGATAAAGATAACTCGAATAAAAATATTTACAAACGGATTAAAATCTAAAGGAATAAAATAAAAAATTCCATAAAAAAAGAGAATTTCTAATAATACAAACATTGTTTTTTTAGAAAAAGGCTGCATTTTAAGTTTCCTTTTAACATATAATATTCTAATTACTACAAAAACAACCACTACAATAAGAGTTGATAATGCTGCTCCGTTATTACCAAAAAGAGTAATTAACCATTTATTTAATACAATTACACTTATCGCCATTGTTAAAGACAAATAAAAATATACGCTGTAAAACTTAGAATTAGATAGAATAGCAATGTTTGTTCCCATAGCCAATTCAACTAATTTTGCGATTGATATCATGAGTACAATCAGCACTCCTGTTGCGTATTCTGGTTTTCCAATAATGGCATATAAATCCACTACATTCAAATTGATTAATAAAAACAATAAGCCTCCAGCCAAAAGTTGATTGACAGAGCTACTTTTATAAATATCTTTTACTTCTTCAAATTTATTGTTATTAATTGCTTTTGCAGTAATTGGCGTGGCTATTTGTTGCATAGCACGTGCTGGAATTCCAACCACAGAAGCAATGTAAATTCCAACGGAATAAAATGCTACTTTTTCTAAACCTTCTTGAATTTGAGGTATCATAAATTTATCGATTTCCAATAAAATAAATCCAGCCGAACCTGCTAAAATAATATAATAGGAATAATGGATAATCTCTTTTAAATTCGCTAATTTTCTAATGATTAATTGAGGTTGATATAAATACAAAGCGTAAAAAAACATGATTAACATCCGTACTCCATAAGTTATTACAACTGCAAAAATAAATTGTTCGTTAGAAAGTATCTTTAAATACACTAATACCAACAAAATAGAAGTTACTAACCTTGCAAAAACTTCTTTAATAAAATTTCCAAAAACGGATTGCAATTGTACCTTACTCCAAGCGTAAAATAATTCAAAATATCCCATAAAAAGGGCAACTAAAAAAATGAGATAGGTGTAATTTTTAATCAATGGATTGGTACTAGATAGCCAATTTGAAATCTGCTCATAAAAAAACACACCAATAATTGTAGATGGTAACACTACTAATAAAGGTAAAAAAAGCGATGTCGTTAAAAAAGCGTCCTTTTCTTCTTTAGTTTTATAAGATGAATAAAATTTAATGACCGTATTGTGCATTCCGAAAATTAAAAACGGAAGAAAAATAGTAGCTGTTGATAATAAAAAAGTAATCAATCCATAATAATCTTCTGCCAAAAAATGGGTATATAAAAACAATACATTTATTCCTCCAATGGCAAAGCCAATAAAAAGAATTAAAGTGTTTATTGCGGATTGTTTGTACATTTGGTCTTTAGTCTTTGGTC
>CAZYKN010000099.1:0-1291 GCA_964648135.1 uncultured Flavobacteriaceae bacterium | reverse complement strand
TTTCTATCAATCAACTTTCTAGACAAATATTGAAAGCGTAAAAATAACAATAAAGCAGATAATGTCAAACTAATAAGCAAACCAATCCAAATTCCAACAGTTTTAAGGTCTGTGTGTAAGCCTAGATAGTAGCTTATTGGAAATCCAATAATCCAATACGCAAAAAACGTGATATACGTTGGTACAATAACATCTTGTAAACCTCGTAAAGCTGCTAAAACAATGGCTTGAATTCCGTCTGATATTTGAAATATTCCTGCAATAATCAATAAAGAAGAGGCTATTTTTATCACCTCAATATTTTGAGTAAACATTAAAGGCAAGGTGTCTTTCAAAATAAAAAACAAGAAGGAGAATACCATCATAATTAGTCCGATAAGTAACATATTAGAAAGGGCAATTCGTCTTAAATCCTTAAACTTTTGCAGCCCTTTCTGGTTACCAACTCTTATGGTTGTAGCCACACCAATACCAATAGACACCATAAAGGTTGTTGCGCTCATTTTAATAGCAATTTGATTGGCAGCTTGGGGAAAAGCACCAATAACGCCTGCTAATAATATGGATGCTGTAAATACGCCAACTTCAAATAACATTTGTAGCGCAGAAGGAATACCTAAATTGATAATCTTTTTAAAAATGGAGGTATTTAATTCCGCTTTACTTAATAATTTTAAATAAGGTTTAAATCGTTTTTTACTACGAATAATATACAACATAAATAGCACCATAATTACTCTAGAAACTAGTGTTCCAATGGCAGCTCCTACAATTCCCATTTTAGGAAAAATCCACCAACCATAAATCAGCATAAAATTTAAAGCAATATTTACTACATTGGTAATTAATGTAGCTTGCATAGCATATTGTGTTTGCGACAAACCATCGGTAAATTGTTTTAATCCTTGAAAAATAATCATAGGAAACATAGATATTGCCACTACTTGAAAATATGGAATAGCTAATTTTACTACTTCAGGAGGTTGATGCAGATGAAATAAAATCGGTTTTAACAAAAACAAAAAGAGCACGAGTACAACTGCCAAGATACTCATTAATATCATACTGTGCTGAAATTGCAATCGCCCTTTTTTATAATCTTTTGCACCATCAGATTCAGATATTAAAGGTGTAATTGAAAAAGAGAATCCTATTCCTATAGAAATAGCAATAAAAATTAAACTATTTCCTAAAGAGGTTGCTGCCAATTTTATTGGTCCTAAATGACCAACCATAATATCATCTACTAATCCAACCAATAAATGACCAATAGAACCTGTCATAACAGGTA
>CAZYKN010000098.1:0-7095 GCA_964648135.1 uncultured Flavobacteriaceae bacterium | reverse complement strand
CTTTGTATAGTATTTTGTGGACTTTGTTGTTTACCTTTTTAATAATAAATGTAACATTTAAAGCCTATTTTCTACCAATAATAAAAATTGTTATTATCTTATGTCTAAAAAACATTAGATGTTTAATATTTTTTTTAAATTGCACGAAGATTAATGCTAAAACTATAAACACCTAAAAAAATAAAAATATGGCTGATGATTTTGATTTATTAGAAACTGAATCTAATGAGAAACAACAAGAAACAACTAAGGTAGATTGGGGAAAAGCAGTAGATACTATGAAATCTAAACTTGCTCAAGAAGACGATCCTCAAATACGTCAAAAAATACTCAATGCAACCTTAGATGACGTGGTTGATATGGCAGAAAAAGACCGAAAGTCGCTTTTAGATGCTATTAAAGATTTAACAGATTATCAAGGAGAAGTTGGTATTATCTTTGAAAAATTTTCTACACTTAATAAAGAAGAGCAAAAAGTAATTGATGATGCTCAGAAAACCTTAGACAGAGCAAAAATTGAATTAGAAGATGCAGAAAAAGTAAAAGATAATTTTTGGAACAACCTTTTTGGAAGAAAAAGCCGTATTAAAAAGAAAGAAGTCGCTTTAAAAAATGCTGAAAAAGTAAGAGCTGGAGCAGATAATAAAGCAAAAGAAATGTTTCAAATAAGAATTGAATCTGCCGATGTTCAAACCTTATTAAATGAACTTTCTTATAAAAGTCAAGCAGCAGTTACTCGCTTAAAAAATAGAGAAGTTGAAATTAAAGAGGTAGAATCTAAGCTAAAAGTGGCTATTGTTGAGGCGAGTAAAAATCACACGAAAGCCTTAGAGAAAAAAGCAGCAACCGAATCTAAATTAGAAGAACAATACGCTTTACTCAAACAAGCAAGACAGGCTTTAGAAGAAATAGCAGACAAGCAAACAACTGCTTATAGTGAAGCAATTGCAAAAGTTACACATATTGAGCAAAAAGTAGAAGAATTAGAAGGTTTAAAAAATGCTTACACCACTTTGGCAGCTTCTAAAGATAGTTTTGTTCATAAACACAATTTAACCATAAAAGTACTGACTTCTTTACGTAGCAATTTACAAACACACAGAGCAAAATTAAAAAGTGATACCGAAGAACGTTTAAAATATTACGAAGGTTATGTTGTTGCCTTAAAAGCAAGAACCGATCAAGAATTTGCAGCTATTTTAGAAACTTTAGGTGTTAAAACCGATGAACATATTGGTCAAACATTAGCTTCTATGCACACAGCAAGTGCTAAAGCGCGTCAAAAAATGATGGATGATATTCCTGTACACGAAAAAATGATGCAAGGTGTGTATAAAACCTATGCCGAATCTTTACACGAAATTAGAGAGAAAGATGCTAAAATTCAAAAAGAATTTGCTAACCGTTATGGTATTGACATGAAAGAAATTTTTGAAGAATATTACAATGCAGATAGCAATCCTGCTGAAAATAATGATGACAATTCTAAAGAAACTCCAAAAAAGGATGATTCTGGTGTAATTGATGATTTATTAGGATAAATTTAACTAGCCTTCATAGTATGTATTGATAATATGAAGGCTATTGTTTTATATTTTGAGTATTTTTCATCCAACATATTTTCCATCAATTTTTCAATTTTCTTTGATGCTTAACGCTGATGAGATTGTCTTTGAAAAAAATGATAATTTTCAAAAACAAACCTATCGTAATAGATGTTATATTTATGGCGCAAATGGTAAGCAATTGCTAAATATTCCTATTCAGAAAATTTCAGGAAAGCAACTGTACAAAGAGGTAAAAATTGATTATAGTTACCATTGGCAATCAGAGCATTTAAAAGCTTTGTATGCTGCATATAATTCTTCGCCTTTTTTTGAATTTTACATTGATGATTTAATGGAATTATTCACTCAAAAAGAAACATTTTTAATGGATTTAAACATTAAAATATTCCAAAAACTGACTTTACTTTTACAAGAAAATAAAGACTTTACCTTTTCTAAAGAATATCATAAAGAACTCTCAAATGATTATAGGTATTTAGTAAATTCAAAAAAAGAACTATCAATACATTTTCCAAAATACACACAAGTATTTGATGACAAACATGGTTTTTTACCTAATTTAAGTATTTTAGATTTGTTGTTTATGGAAGGAACAACTGCTTTAATTTATTTGAATAAAGTTGCTATACTTTAAAAACTGTTTTAATAACTTTTTCATTTCCAATAACTAAAACCGTATCGTTTTCTTCAAACAATTCTTTTGGATGAATAGTTGTTTTTGTACTTGTTTTGGTTTTCTTTAAAATTACATTTAGGTTGTGTTTTTTTCTTAAATCTAAATCCATTAAACTTTTACCAATAAATTTCTTTGGAATACTTACTTCTAATATAGAGTTGTCATCATCAATTTTAATACGATCTAAAATAGTTGGATTAGATATTTTTTCTGCCAATTGATGTGCCATAGTAATTTCAGGAAGTATGATTCTATCAGCTCCTATTTTTAAAAGAATATCCTTTTTAATTTGAGTATTTGCCTTTCCTATAATGTATTTTATTCCCATTTTTTTAAGATGTGTAATGGTAAGAATAATAGATTCTAGCGCACTACTCATTCCAAAAATAACTAAATCAAATTTATCAATTTCTAATTGTTTAAGCACATCTTCATCTGTAACATCTGCTTGAACAGCGACTGAAACAAAATCTTTAATTTTATTTATTTTCTTTTCATCAACGTCAATCGCTAAAACTTGATGACCATATTGTGTAAGTTGAAGGGCTAATTCGTAGCCAAATGTTCCTAAACCAATAACTGCAATATCTTTTTTCATTTTATGACTGATTTTATTAATAAATTTCTCCTTTAGGATATTTAATTAAAATGTTTTTTTGTTTGTTTAATGTTGCTAAAGCAAATGAAGCAGGACCTAATCTACCTACAAACATTAAGAGGACTAATATTACTTTTCCAAAATCATTTAAAATAGGTGTAATACCAAGAGATAAACCAACTGTACCAATAGCAGAAACCACTTCAAAAATAGCGTCAATCATTTTTATATGATTGGTTTCAAGTAGTAAAATAATACCAATAACAATTACACCAATATAGAGAATAGTGGTTGCAAATGCTTTTAATATATAATGAATTGAGATGTTTCTTTTAAAAAGAGAAACTTCCGTTTTTCCTTTTAAAACACTTATAATAGAATAAAACATAACAAAAAATGTAGTTGTTTTAATTCCTCCTCCAGTTGAACCAGGAGAAGCTCCAATAAACATAAGTAACATCATTAAAAAAATAATGGTAATGGGTAATTTATTAAGGTCAACCGAATTAAATCCAGCAGTTCGTGTAGTAACAGATTGGAAAAAACTATCGTTAAACGAAATGGAGGAAAATTGAAAGAAATAAATTAGCAATGTTCCAATAACAATAAGAGCAATACTGGTTATAAGAACTATTTTGGTATGTAAACTTAATCGCCTTTTTGTTTTGTATTTTTCTAGAAGTTCGTAAATCACAAAATAACCAATTCCACCAATAATAATTAAAAAACTAATGGTGTATTTTATTAAAGGATTCATACCAATTATACTTTGATCATAAGTACTAAAACCTGCATTACAAAAAGCAGAAATACTATGAAAAAAACCTTGATACATTGCTTGTGGAAGGGCTAATCCTTCCATTTTAAAACCAATAGAGAGTACTATAAAACCAATAAATTCCGTAAAAAACGTAATTTTTAAAATATTTCTAAGAACTAAATGTGCATCATGCAGTCCAACATTTTCTTGAATTTGTGAAAAAAGCATTTTATGTTTTAAGCCTATATTTCCTTTAATAGCCAATAAAAAAGAAGACGTAAGCGTCATGATTCCAATAGCACCAAGTTGAATTAATAATAAGATGGCTAGTTGTCCTGCGGTATTAAAACCTGATGTTGTAATAGTGGTTAATCCTGTAACACAAACAGCTGAAGTTGAGGTAAAAAGCGCATCAATTAAGGCTATTCCGTTAGTGTGTTTTACAAAAGGTAATTGAAGTAATAATGTTCCAAATGAAATTAAGATAACAAAAGAAATCACCAAATACTGCCAAGGATTTAGATTTATTTTATGTTGAGATATAAAATTCAAACTACTATTATTTAGAAATGCAAAATTAATGAAATAACCTTTTAATTGTGTTTTTTCATGAATTTTTATAAATTCAAAAAATTAATTTACATAAACTTAAAAAAAACTTAATAAAGTATGTAACTTTGCAACCTAACAATATTTTTAGGTTTTTATTAAATAATGGCAGATAATATCAAACAAAGAGGCAAGCAATTATACGATTATCAAAAAAATGCAATTGAATCTATTTTAGATAAAATTGACCATTCACCTACGGATTATAATTTACTGTATCAGCTTCCAACAGGAGGAGGAAAAACGGTTATTTTTTCTGAAATTGCTTGGCGTTATATTGAACATTATAAAAAAAAGGTCATTATTCTTACGCACAGAGTGGAACTTGCCAATCAAACTTCTAAAATGCTAACGGAGTTTCACGTTGAAAATAAAATAATTAACAGTCAGGTAAAAACCTTACCAGATCAAGATGAATATCAGTGTTTTGTTGCCATGGTAGAGACCTTAAATAATCGGTTACAAGACGAACAAATATCATTAAAAGATATTGGTTTGGTAATTATTGATGAAGCACATTACAACTCTTTTAGAAAATTGTTTAAATATTTTGATGATTGTTTTATTCTTGGAGTTACAGCAACACCTTTAAGCTCTAATATTGAGCTACCAATGAAAGAAATTTATAATGAATTATTGGTTGGTGAAACCATTGTTTCCTTAATAAAAAATGGCTTTTTGGCAAAAGTAAATACGTACTCTTACAATGTAGGGTTAACTTCTTTAAAAGTTGGTGCTAATGGTGATTATACTGTTAAATCGTCAGAAGAATTGTATATTCAACAAAATATGCAATCACGTTTACTTGATGCTTATGAAAAACACGCAAAAGGTACAAAAACCTTAATTTTTAATAATGGTATTCGCACTTCATGGTATGTTTATGATACTTTTAAAGAAGAAGGTTATAATATTAGAAATTTAGATAGTACGGTAAGTAAGCAAGAACGTAAGGAAATTTTAGAATGGTTTAAAAAAACACCAGATGCTATTTTAACTTCCGTTGGAATTTTAACTACAGGTTTTGATGAACCTACCATTGAAACAATTATTATGAATAGAGCAACAAAATCGGTTGCCTTATATTTTCAAATGATTGGTCGTGGTTCACGTATTATTCCTGGAAAAAAAGAATTTACCTTATTAGATTTAGGAAATAATGTTGCACGATTTGGAGAATGGACAGCTGATGTTAATTGGCAACAAGTCTTTAAATCTCCTAATTACTACCTAGAAAACATTATTGGTGATGAAGATTTAGAGCGAAACTTTGTTTACGAAATGCCTGAAGAAATTAGAGCACAATTTAGCAAATCAAAATCTGTTACTTTTGATATTAAAAAGGAATATGACAAAGTAACAAGCTCTGGATTAAAATCTAAAACAGTACTAGATAACTCTATTAAACAACACGTGATAATATGTGTTGAAAATAGTGAAGATGTTTATGATGCTTGGACATTGTCAAACCTACTTAAAGACGATATTTCTCATAGAATTAAACAATATTCATACTGTATTATTAAGAATACAAACAACTATATAAAGTGGTTGGAAGAAGATTATAAAAGACAGTTAAGAACAAAAATTGCTCAAGAATTTGATTGATACTTTATTTTTAAACATTAGGGTTTATTAATATTTTTTATGCCTTTTCACTCACAACTTCATTTCTTTGCGCCTTTGCGAGAAAAAAGGATAAATCCTTTCAGTTAAACTGATATAAATCTTTGAATATCAACTTCTTTATCTAACGGCAAATCAAATTCTAAATGATTAAATAATTGATGAGCCATTGTAGGACCTATCATCACTCCTCTTGTACCTAATCCGTTTAAAATAGCAATGTTCTTGTTTTTAATATGAGTTCCAACCAAAGGTCTTCTATCCTTTATAGTAGGTCTAATTCCTGCTTCGTGAGCTACAATGGTATATGGTGTATCAATAGTTAAATCCAATTTCATAAGCAATTCCATTTCACCAGCTTTTGTTGGTAACTGGGTTTTATCTTTCCAATTAAAGGTTGCTCCTACTTTGTATAAATCATTTCCTAAAGGCAAAACAAACACTGCTGCTTTTAATAAAAAATTAATTTTTAACTTTGGTGCATGGATGGTTAATAGCTCTCCTTTCGCCTCATTCATGGGCAAATCTTTAAAAAATGGATTATCCTTTAGACCATATCCTTCACAAAAAACTATTTTTTTAGCAGTAATCTCTTTATAATGAATTTTATTTGCAACTTTACTTTGAACTAATTGATGTTCAAATGTTTCTTCAATAAGAAAGTGTTTAGCTTTTAAATAATTTTTAAAATCTAATAAAAGCGGATTGACATTAATTTTACCTGTATTTGTTAATTTTCCAAATCCAAATGGTGCTATTATCTGTTTATTCTCATTTCGTAAAATTGGCGTAGTCATATAATGAGATAAAATTGGTTTATCACTTGTTGCATACCAATTATTCTGTTCTTCAACAGATTTAAAAACTCTATAAATATCTATGTATTCAATATACTTTTTTTTAAATTTTGTTTCAAATTTTCTAAAAAAAGGTAAAGCATATTCCAATTGTTCTTTACCTTTCCAAACAGGTGTAAAACGCTTTAAAACTACAGGATTAAACATTCCTGCAGCAACTTTTGAAGATTTTTGAGATGTGTTTTCAAAAACGACAAAACTTTTATTTGCAGTTATCAATTCCTCAATAAAACACAAACCTGCAAGACCTAAACCAACAACTATATAATCTACTTTCATACTACAAAGATAGTAAAATACCTATGTTTAATGCCTGTTCTATTTCAAAAGACGCTAAATAAATTTAAAATATTTTAATAATATCACAAATTATTATCCGTTTTTTAACCGTTAAAAACGGA
>CAZYKN010000097.1:0-7103 GCA_964648135.1 uncultured Flavobacteriaceae bacterium | reverse complement strand
GCAAATATATTTATTTAGAGGTAATTTTGAAGGGATTTTTGGGAAAATTTTGATGGAAAGTACTTTAAAGTAAAAAAGCCTCCCATTCAAAGTAGAGAGGCAAACTTTAATGTTTTCACAACGGAATAATCCTTATTGTGAATTACTTTCAAATTCTATTGCAAATATACAGTAATTTATTCTTTTAAAAAAGGGTGTTTTTCCCCTTTTTTTATAATTAAAGATATAAGTATCTTTACATTTTAAAAAAAACTCTCAATAGATGAAAAAAATAATAGGTTTAGATTTAGGAACAAATAGTATTGGTTGGAGCTTAATTATGCAACAATTAGAAAAAGAGCATGGTGAAATTATTGGCTTAGGAAGTCGAATAATACCAATGTCGCAAGATGTTTTAGGAAAGTTTGAAGCAGGGCAAACGGACTCGCAAACAGCGGTTAGAACCGCTTACAGAGGTGTGAGAAGATTGTATTTACGTGATAATTTACGTAGAGAACGATTGCATAGAGTTTTAAATATTCTTGATTTTTTACCACAACATTATAGTAACGAAATTGATTTCAAAAATAAGCTTGGTCAGTTTAAGAAAGAAATAAAACTTAATTATTTTAAAAATGATGAAGGTAAATATGAATTCTTATTTAAAGATTCATTTAATGAAATGACCAAAGATTTTAAAAATAGAAAAATTCCTTATGATTGGACTTTATATTATTTAAGAAAAAAAGCACTTAGCCAAAAAATATCTAAAGAAGAACTGTCTTGGTTATTACTTAATTTTAATCAGAAAAGAGGGTATTATCAGTTAAGAGGTGATGAAGAAGAGGAGCAAGAAAATAAAACGAAATCTTTTGAAACATTAAAAGTAGCTAAAACTATTGCAACAGGCGATACCATAAAAAATACAGACACAAAACTTTATGAAGTGTATTTTGATAATGGTTGGAAATATGATAAACTTATTACAAAAATTGAAAATTGGAACGGTAAAATAAAAGAATTTATTGTAAGTACTTCAACAAATAAAGATGGTTCAATAAAAAGGACTTATAAAGCAGTTGATTCTGAAAAAGATTGGATTGCAATCAAGAAAAAAACAGAGCAACAACTTAATCAATACATTAAAAAAGATGTCAATCATACGGTTGGAACTTTTATCTATGAAACACTATTAGTAAAACCAACGCAAAAGATTAGAGGAAAATTAATTAAAACTATAGAACGTAAATATTATAAGGAAGAACTCATTAAAATACTCAAAAAACAAAAAGACTTTCACGCAGAGTTTAATGATAAAAATTTGTATATTAATTGTTTAAATGAATTATACAAACATAATGAAGCACACAAAAATAATGCAAAAGAAGAAAAAGATTTTTTCACCTATTTGTTTGTTGATGATATTATATTTTATCAACGTCCTTTAAAAAGCAAAAAGTCAACTATTGGTAAATGCCAATTTGAAAAAAGAACGTATAAAAAACGAGTTAAAGATGATGAAACTGGAGTTGAAAAAGAGGTTACTATAAAAGAATACATAAAAGCAATTTCAAAATCTCATCCATTATATCAAGAATTTAGAATATGGCAATGGATGCACAATTTACGCATTCATAAAAAATACAATGAAGAAGGGCTTCTTAAAGATACTGATATTACAAATGAATTATTACAAAACGATGATGATTATGTAAAACTATTTGATTTTTTAAACAAGAAGAAAGAAATAAAACAGAGTGTTTTATTAGGTCATTTCTTTAAGAAAAAAGAGGATAAAGAAAACCACAGATGGAATTATCCAGAGGATAAAGCATATCCATTAAATACCACTAAAGCAGAAATGGTTAATCGTTTAAAGAAAATAAAAACGATTGAACCTAATTCTTTTTTAAACAAAAAAACAGAACTACAATTGTGGCATATAATATATTCGGTTAAAGATTTTGAGCAATTTAAACAGGCTTTAAAAACCTTTGCAAAAAACAACAATATTGATGAAACTGAATTTTTAAAAGCTTTTGAAAAACATCCGCCTTATAAAAATGATTATGGAGCATTTTCAGAAAAAGCACTAAAGAAAATTGTACCATTGATGCGTAGAGGTAGTTATTTTAATGAACAAGAGATTTCATCTGAAACTAAAGATAGATTTAAAGCTATTTTAACTAGAGTAGAAGCTTTGAAGTTGCCTCAAAAACCAACCAAAAAAGAAATAAATACTGCTTTTGAAAATTATAAAGTTGCAGATGATGATATTCCAAAGCAAATGGTTAGAAGTTTTATTAATCAGCAGACGTTATCGGGTTTAAATACTTATCAAGCAACCTATTTAATATATGATAGACATTCTGAAATTGGTGATATAAAACCATGGAAAACAGCTGAAGATATTAACAAATTTCTTAAAAAATTTAAACAACATAGCTTAAGAAATCCTATTGTAGAACAAGTAGTTTTAGAAACATTACGAACTGTTAGAGATATTTGGGAATTTTACGGTAACGGTGAAAAAGGTTTTTTTGATGAGATTCATATTGAATTAGGTAGAGAACTTAAAAATCCAGCAGCTAAACGTAAAGATTTAAGTCTGCAAGTTAGTGAAAACCAGCGTAGAAATGAACGGATTAGATTGCTTTTAAAAGAAATGACAAGTAATGGAGCAAAACCATATTCACCAAGCCATTTAGAAATTTTAAAAATTTATGAAGAAGGTGTGTTTAAAAACCCTAATGCTAAATACAACAAGAATACTAGTATTAAAGATATTGAGAAAATTAGAAAAACAAATTCACCAACAGCTAAAGATATTGAAAAATATAAGCTTTGGTTAGAACAAGGTTATATTTCACCTTATACAGGAAAAATAATTCCGTTATCAAAACTTTTTTCAATTGATTATCAAATAGAACATATTATACCACAATCAAGGTATTTTAATGATTCTTTAAGCAATAAAGTAATTTGCGAAAGTGAAGTAAATGAAGATAAAAGCAACCAAACTGCTTATGAATATTTAAAACAAAAAGGAGGAAGTATAGTGCACAATCATCACTTGCTAAGTTTTGAGGCTTATGAAAAGCATTGTAATAACTACTTTAAAAAAAATAAAGCAAAACTACGTAATTTATTGGCAGAAGAAATTCCAGAAGGCTTTATTAACCGTCAATTAAATGATAGTCGTTATATTGCAAAATTTGTTAAAAGTTTACTTGGTAATATTGTTAGAGGAGAAAATGAACAGGAAGCAACACCCAAAAAATTAATTTCGGTAACAGGAGCAATTACTTCTAAATTAAAGCACGATTGGGGTTTAAATGACAAGTGGAATGAATTAATCTTACCACGATTTAAACGACTGAATGCCTTAACAAAAACAGAAGATTTTACAGCTATAAACACAAAGAATATTCTTATTCCTACAGTTCCTGATGAACTTAAAAAAGGGTTTAATAAAAAAAGAATTGACCATCGTCATCACGCATTAGATGCTTTGGTTATTGCTGCTTGTACTCAAAAACACATACAATATATTAACTCGTTAAATAACGATAAAGAAAAATTTGGACTTCAACCAGCCTTAATGGTTAAAAACAAAGAAGGTCATTACACCAAAGCTTTTAAACTGCCTTGGTCTAGTTTTTCAAATGATGCTAAAAATATTTTGGACACTACTATTATCAGTTTTAAACAAAATTTAAGAGTTATAAACCGTACAAATAATAAATATGTTAAGTATGTAAAACAAAAAGACGGTTCTTATAAAAAACAATTAGTAAAACAACAAGGTAAAAATTTTGCTATTCGTAAATCTATGCACAAAGAAACTGTAAGTGGTATGCTTAACGAAAAAGCTTCAACAGGTAAAATATTTACAGCAGTAAGAACGTATTTATCTGATATAAAAAACAGAAAACAATTAAATAAAATTACAGATGTAAGTATTAAAAAAATTCTAGATAATCATCTAAAAAACTTTACCATAGATAATAAAGAGAACTTTGAAGAAGCTTTTAGTCCAGAAGGGATTGAAAAACTAAATAAAAACATAGTTACATTAAATAATGGTAAAAAACATCAACCAATCTTTAAAGTTAGATTAAAAGAGGAAGGTTCTAAATTTTCTATTTCACATAAAGAAGCTTTTAATAAAAACAAAAAATATGTTGAAGCGGCAAAAGGAACTAACCTATTCTTCGCAATTTATATTAATGATAAAGGAGAACGAGTTTATGAAACCATACCTTTATTTGAAGTTATTGAACATCAAAAACAGCAAGCAAAAGAAAACACTCCAAAAGAGAGTAGAACACCAATACCTATAAAGAATGATATGGGAGAATTTTTATTTACATTATCACCAAACGATTTGGTTTATGTACCAACTAATGAAGAAATGGCTAACCCAAATTTAGTTCATTTTGAGAAGTTGTCTAAAGAGCAGGTTGATAGGGTTTATAAGATGGTGAGTTCAAGTGGAAGACAGTGTTTCTTTATTAAAGCCAATGTAGCAACTACAATTAAGAATAAAGTTGAATTTTCTGCTTTAAATAAGATGGAAAAAGATATTGACGGGACAATGGTAAAAAGTGTTTGTTGGAAGCTTAGAGCTGATAGATTAGGAAACATAACAAATGTAATCAAATGAAAAGAGGTGAATTTATTAGAAATTTAATAGGTTTATATGGTGTAAAATCGTTGCCATTAGAATTAACTAAAGAGTACGATAAAATTTATTTACTCCAATTTTTTGTAAGAGGTTTCCAATATTACGAAGGACCAAAAATTTTAAAAGACATCAATAAAAATGGGTTGGTAGATTTAGTGAGAGAACCTAAAAATAAATATGATGATTGTGCTATTGCTATTCATTTTGAAGGGATAAAAATTGGTTATGTGCCACGTGAAGACAACTTGGTTTTAAGCAATATTATTGATGCTAATTTACTGAATTTACAAGCAGAAATCACACACAT
The DNA here is from genome assembly GCA_964648135.1 of uncultured Flavobacteriaceae bacterium. GTDB lineage: Bacteria > Bacteroidota > Bacteroidia > Flavobacteriales > Flavobacteriaceae > S010-17. The sequence continues at coordinate 2,130 of CAZYKN010000097.1, read as the reverse complement.
AGAACCTCAAGCAGCGGAATGGGAGAATATACATGTTGCAATTTTTGCTTTAAAAGAAAAATCTACCGAAACACCTAATTTTTTGACAACTGTTGAACAGCCAGAATATTATACTTTAAAAAAAGGTAAAGATAATTATCAGCGCGTTTTTTATAATGAAACTCAAATGATGGATGGTGATTTATTTTATGAAATGATGTTAGAAAATAGTAGCAATGACCGTGTTTTTGATGTAATTCACAATACTTTTGAAACACCAGATGATTTATCTATTGCAGTAAATGAAAGTAGATTTATTATCAATAAAAACCGAATTTCTAATCTTGATGTAAATGAAATAGGTGAAAAAATTAATAATCAGATAGTTGCTATAAATAATACATTTAAAGAAGATGGATATGTTGTGTGTAATGTTCAAAAAGTTGCATCAATACCAGACCGTATTGAGCGTTTTGTAGAAATTATTGATGTAAATGGTAATTCTTTTTTTGAAGTGCTTATGAAATAAAAAATCATGATAAAAAAAACAATTTATATAGGTAATCCTGCATATTTACGACTGAATCAAAATCAGTTACAAATTGAAGAACCAAAAACTAAAGAAATTAAAGGTCGTATTGCTGTTGAAGATATTGCAGTTTTAATGTTAGACAACTATCAAATTACCATTAGCAATCAATTAATTATTAAATTACAAGGTAATAATGCCATAATAGTAAGTTGTGATGCACATCATTTACCCTTTACAATGATGTTGCCTTTGTTTTCACATTCAGAGCATTCAGAAAGATTAAAAATACAATTAGGTGTAAGTGAGCCTTTAAAAAAGCAATTGTGGAAGCAAGTGGTTATCCAAAAAATTAAAAATCAGCAAGCTTTATTAAAACTAAACAATAAGCCTTATTTGCATTTGAATAATTATATAGAAAATGTACAAAGTGGTGATGTTGGAAATATGGAAGGTATTGCAGCACAAAATTATTGGAAGTATTTATTCCCTGAATTTAACAGAGAGCGTTTTGGTGTACAACCCAATAATATGTTAAATTTTGGTTATGCTGTTTTGAGAAGTATTGTTGCAAGAGCTTTAGTAAGTACTGGTTTATTGCCTGTTTTAGGAATTTTTCATAAAAACAAATACAATCCGTATTGTTTAGCAGACGATATTATGGAAGCATATAGACCTTTTGTAGATAAAATGGTGAGCAATTACGTCTTTATGTACGGACATGTTGAAACGTTGACTAAAGAAGTGAAAGCTTATTTACTAAATATTGCAACTCAAGATGTATTAATTTCTAATAAAGTTAGACCCTTAATGGTTGCGGTTACTACCACTACCGCTTCTTTATATAAATGTTACACGGGAGAATTAAAAAAAATAAAATTACCAGAATTAGATTAAAATGTTATCCAATGAACGATTTAACGCTTATAGAATAATGTGGGTTTTTGTTTTATACGACTTACCAACTACTACTATAAAAGAAAGAAAAGCAGCTGCATCTTTTAGAGATACCTTGCTAAAAGATGGTTTTAATATGTTTCAATTTTCCATTTATTTAAGGCATTGTCCAAGTAGAGAGAATGCCGAAGTCCATAAAAAAAGAGTAAAACAAATGTTGCCAAAATATGGAAGAGTAGGTGTTTTTGTTGTTACAGATAAACAATTTGAAAATATGGAACTTTTTTATGCTAAAAAGCCTATTGAAACACCACAACCTTCACAACAATTAGAATTATTTTAATTAAAATTTTGATTGCTCAATTGATATTAGCAATAAGTATATATTAATTTTTAATTTCTAAAAAACAATCCCAAACCCTTATAAAAACTAAGGATTTGGGATTGAGGTTGCGACTTCTCACGCAAAAATAAGAATTTGAAAGCAATTCACAACTAAAAGAATGTATGTTAGCGGAGTTAATGGGTTGCGACTTCTCACGCAAAAATAAGAATTTGAAAGCAATTCACAACGATGAATTATTACCAACTGATAAAGGTGGGGTTGCGACTTCTCACGCAAAAATAAGAATTTGAAAGCAATTCACAACACAAATATTTTATCTCCTAATTATAGTTTAGTTGCGACTTCTCACGCAAAAATAAGAATTTGAAAGCAATTCACA
>CAZYKN010000096.1:0-7107 GCA_964648135.1 uncultured Flavobacteriaceae bacterium | reverse complement strand
AAAAGCACTCGCAAAAAAATAATTTAACGCAATTTTAGGAAGTGATTTGTCTATTTTTTAAATAAATGTTGTTTTTTTGTTTATATATTACCAAAGACCAAAGACCAAAGACCAAAGACCAAAGACCAAAGATCAAAGACCAAAGACCAAATGATTTTAAGAGCAGAAAATATAGAAAAAATTTACGGAAGTAGAAAAGTAGTAAAAGGCATATCAGTTGCTGTGGAGCAAGGAGAAATTATTGGGTTATTAGGTCCAAATGGTGCTGGAAAAACCACATCGTTTTATATGATTGTTGGTATGATAAAACCAAATGCAGGACGAATTTTTTTAAATGATGAAGAAATCACCAAAGATTCTATGTACTTAAGAGCTCAAAAAGGTGTTGGTTATTTGGCACAAGAAGCATCGGTATTTAGAAAATTATCGGTTGAAGATAATATCATGTCCATTTTACAATTTACTAAACTTTCCAAAAAAGAACAAAAAATTAAATTAGAATCCTTAATTGAAGAATTTAGTCTAGGTCATGTGCGTAAAAATAGAGGCGATTTACTCTCAGGAGGAGAACGTAGAAGAACCGAAATTGCTAGATGTTTAGCATCTGACCCTAAATTTATCTTATTAGATGAACCCTTTGCAGGAGTTGATCCTATTGCTGTTCACGATATTCAATCTATTGTAGCACAGCTTAAAAATAGAAATATTGGTATTTTAATTACCGATCACGATGTACAAGCAACTCTAGCCATTACCGATAGAACCTATTTAATGTATGAAGGCGGAATTCTAAAAGAAGGAACACCAAAAGAACTCGCAGCAGACGAAATGGTAAGACGAGTTTATTTAGGAAAAGATTTTGAATTGAAAGAAAAAAAATTCGACTAGATGATCGTTACAAAAAATGACAAACAGATTGCTTATTGGCTGATTTCTGGAATTGTATTAGTTGCTCTAATGTTAATTTTAGGAAGTATCACTCGTTTAACAAATTCAGGGTTGTCTATGGTTACTTGGAAACCCATAACAGGTACTATTCCACCATTAAATGAGATGCAATGGCAAGCAGAATTTACCAAATACCAAACTTCTCCAGAGTACATCAAACTAAATTATCATTTTGATTTAGCGCAATTTAAAGAAATCTTTTTTTGGGAATATTCACATCGTTTATTAGGTAGAATTGTGGGTTTAGTCTTCTTTTTCCCTTTTGTTTATTTCCTTATAAAGAAAAAAATAAAATCCAAAAAATTATTATACCATCTAATCACTATTTTCTTTTTAGGAGGATTGCAAGGTGTTATCGGTTGGTTTATGGTAAAAAGTGGCTTAAAAGACAGACCTCACGTAAGTCATTTGTGGTTGGCAACGCATTTAGTTACTGCGTTGTTTTTAATATCGTATATTTTTGTAACCGTTTTGCATTTGCTTTTTCCTAAAAGGGAATTGTTTACAGTTAAAACAAAAAAAGTCCATTTTTTAGCTAAAATATTACTGATTTTAGTCAGTGCACAAATTATTTATGGTGCTTTTGTAGCAGGATTAAAAGCAGGAAAACTCCATAATACATATCCTAAAATGGGAGCAGAGTGGTTTCCAAAACAGATAAGACACGATTTTGTTTCAAACGGATTTTTATCTTTTTTTCAAGATGCTTATTTAATCATGTTTATACACAGATGGTTGGCTGTTGTTGTGTTGTCTTTTGTAATGTTTATTGTGTATAAAGCTCAAAAAATACTCTTATCCAATCATCAAAAAATGGCGATTAAATTGTTGTTAATAGCCATTTCTATTCAGTTTTTATTAGGTGTTTTTACTATTTTATATCGTGTGCCTGTTGTGCTTGGTGTATTGCATCAATTTGGAGCAATGTTATTGCTGTTGAGCGTACTGTCTGTTCTTTATTTTTTTAAAAAAGAGGATGGTTTTGAAGAGTTGATTGCTTAGTTTTTATAAATCATTTCTGATATCTTTTCTTATCAATACTGCGTTTTTCAATATTATTAGTTTTTGTATTTTTCTTTGTGGTATAAGGATCATCACTAACATAAACTGCCATATCTTTGGTAGATGTAATCTCTAAAACTTTCCCATATTTTTTGGGTAAACCAAGTTCTGAAGCCTCTCTCCATATTCCTTTACCAAGAACAGCAATTTCTTCTCCAATTTCAAATATACCTTCATAATATTTTATCGGTTTATTAAATCCTAAAAAATCAACACTTTTAATTCCTTTAAGTTGAAGATATTTTTCAAGATTTACTGTTGTGTCTTTAAAAGTACCAGAAGAATATTTCTTATCTTGTACAATCTGAAATTTTATATTTTTATCATTTATATAGGCATAATTATTATCACTATTAATCACAAATTTATTAGAAACTCTTTCTTCAATAATAGTTTTCCATCTTGACCCTTTTCCTCTAGTAACTAATAGTTTTATACGAATATCATATAATGCACACTTTCTTTTTGAAAGTGGAGAAATTAAAGGCATTTCAATTAATTCTACATTACCCGTAATTTTAGCAATTTCATTATCTTTAAATTTTGCAAGATCTCTATATGTTGCATTTTTTAATTTTCGTTTAATTCTTGTATATTTGCTAAAATAAAAGCCTAAAGCAATTACAATTATAAAAAGAGTGAAAATTACAAGCGGGATATATTCTTCTTTCATATCGTAAAATTAGTCAATTATTTTAAAACGGACTATTGGATTTTTTTTGTTCTTCTTGTTCAATCTCTTTTTTAATTTTTCTAGTACTTTTTCCTTTACTCAATCTATAATTCAGTTTAAACACAAATACATTTTTTAATAAACTAATATCATAAGTAGCTAAACTGCTAAAAGTAGGTGTTTTAGTATAATCTCCTTGTTTATAATCTACTCCAAAGTCAACTGGCAACATATAAAGAAGCATTAAATTAAGCTTGTTTTTATAAAATCCTTTTTGAAGTAAAAATCCTAAAAAATCATTATTTCCTTTACTCCAACCTTGCGTATTGATGTATTTATTCATACCTCGTTGGTAAATAAAACCAGTTGTTAAGGCTTTTTTTGGCTGTACATATACCAAATTGCTTTCTAAATGATAATCGTTAAAGGCATTTTTATTTTGTTGATAGGTAATGCTACTTTTATAATAATCTACATTGGTTTGCCAATAAACGGATTTCATCAGCGGAAACGCAATATTCGCTTTTATACCATAATGCTTGTAATTTCCTACGTTGTCATAGCTGTACTCAATAATTCCATCTGTGCGTAAAGTACCAAACTGACCAATATAATTGTTTGAGAAGTGATAATAAGGTTCAAGAGATAAAAAGCCTTGTAGAATGTTTGTTCTTACCGAAATTTTATGCGTAACCGATGGTTTTAAACGTGGATTTCCTGTACTAACCGATTGTTCATCGATATAGGTAGTAATGGGATTTGCTTCGCTCAAACTAGGATAATCACTCGCTGAACGATATTTTAATTTAAAATTTAATTTTTTTGAATAGTTGTATTTTAAGTCTAAATAAGGTTGATAAATAAGGTAAGTTAATTTTTCGCCTAAGGCTTTTGGAGTGCTAATTTCGCCTGCAATTCCTGTTTTAACAGTTAATTTTTTACTTGGTTTTATGGCGTAATAAGCAAATAATTTATGTCGTGTATCTTGATAAGTAAAATTAGAATTATTAAACTGATTATCATTTTGATGATGATTGAACCCATAACCAATATTCAGACTACTTTTTTCGTTGATAGTATGATTAAATTCCGCATTTAATTTATAACTGTTTTGTGTATCTTTTGAATGGTTTGTTTGCGTAATACTACTATTTTTAAGTGTAGTTTGTTGGTTTGTATCTTGATAGTAATACTTGGTAAAATCAATATTTAATTCGTTTCTTTCATTGAATTTTCCAATATAAAAGAGCGATTGGTAGTTGCTATGATTGTTTTCTTCAGTTTTTTCAGTTAAATCGTAAACATTGAAACTAGAGTTAGAAAATTCACGATAATTATATTTTCCTTCGGAATTGTTTTTATCAGCAAAAATATTGAGAAAATTAGTTTCAAAACTAATGGTATGTCGTGGATTTAAGTAATAATCAACTCCAACAGTAGCATTATCTCCTAAGGCTAATTTGCTTTGATTATTTTGATTGTTTGGCGGAAGTTTAGTAATGGTTTTACTGTTGACGTTATTGGAGTAATTTTTTTGTACAATACTTACAGGAAAGTAAAAATTATTGTAGTTATGGCTGTATTTACTGTAAATATTTAGCTTGTTATACGTGTAATTATAACCTAATGAAAAGTTGTTTATAGGCAACAAATATTTGGTGTCTTTTACATCAGAATCTATGATGGCTTGGTTAAACAAACTCAATTCAGAACCTGCATAATTTTGTTTTAAAATAATATTAATTACTGCAGCATAACCTTCTAAACCGTATTTTCCGCTTGGATCTTTAATAATCTCAATTTTTTTAAGTCGGTTTGGATTAAGATTTTGAATGTATTCTGAATCTTTTTCCAATCCGTTAACTAAAAATTTAACATTAGATTGTCCATCAACTTTTATAGCATTTTTATATCTATCGAGTGTTACACCGCTAATTTTATCTAATACATCGTTGGTATTTGCAGCCGCAATTTTCATTTTCTTCGTAACGGAATACACGTTTTTATCAATTTTAAAACTTTTTGTTTTGGCATTAACGGTTACAGTTTGCAGTGTTTTATCATCAATTTTTAATTTAAAAGTCCCTAAAAACTGATTATTTTTTGAAATCATCACCTCTTTTTCAAATTTTTCGTAACCCATAAATTGGATGATTAGTTGGTATTTTCCTCTGTTTAAAGAAACATTAAAATAGCCATTATCGTCTGAAACTGTTCCTTTAATGAGTTCTTTTTTTTCGTTTAAAAACTGAATAGAACAATAGGATAAAGCATCATTATTTTCTATATCTATAACTTGTCCTGATACATAAACTTCCTGTTGTGCAAAATTGATTTGAGATACAAATAAAGAAATTAAAAGGAAGTATTTATTTAATTTCATTTTTAGGTTTTGGTTTGGTTTCATAATGTTTAGTTTATATTCAAAAGACGTGTGTTTTTAAATATTGTTACATTATTAATTTTAGAGATAGCTATTTTAATAGGAAGTTTATGTTTAAAAAGGTTATTTTATAAGTTGATAATCAGAATGATATAAAAAAGACAAAATTTTTTTAAAATTTTTAGAAACCTTTTAATAACTTCGGTCGTCTTATGAGTGTAAACCATTTAAAAAATATTTGAAAGTAATTCAACTACATAAAAAGGAAATTAACCAAAGCACCATTGATTTGTTAAAAAAACAAAATAGAGATGCGCAACAACTAATTTTTACAAAATACGCACCTAAAATGTTAGGTGTTTGCAGACAATATATTAGAGATTTACAACATGCAGAAGAAATTATGTTAGACGGTTTTTTAAAAGTATTTACAAAAATTGAAAAATACCAAAATAAAGGAAGTTTTGAAGGTTGGATAAGAAGAATAATGGTAAATGAAAGTATCTCGTTTTTACGTAAAAAAAAGAGATTAGTATTTGTAGAAGATGATTCGTTCTTTGAAACACAAGATACTAAGCATGCACATTATTCCAAAGAAGGAATAAGCAAATTACAATCTTTAATTGATGGTTTAAAAACGGATTTAAAAGTGGTGTTTAATCTCTATGTTGTAGAGGAATACAAGCATAGAGAAATTGCAAAAATGCTCGATATTACTGAAAATGCAAGTAAATTAAGATATAAAAAAGCAAAAGAAATTTTGCAAGAACAATATAATAGCTTAAACCTTAAGAGTTATGAATAACATAGAAGAAAAAATAAAAAAAGAATTTCAGCAAAGAGAAATTCAGCCAAGTATAATTGCTTGGGATAAATTAGCTGATAGATTAGATCAATCAGAAAGCAAAAAGAAAAATAAATTAGTTTTTATGCTTAAAATTGCTGCTGTTTTTATTGGATTGTTAGTGGTTGTATCGTTTTTTATTAATCAAAATAAAGAAGTAAAAGCTATTGATAAAATTAAAAACACTTTGGTTCATTCAGAAATTAAAAAAAAATATAACACACCAAATAGTGATGTTTTAGAAGCTAATGATGATAAAACGGCGGAAACTAACCAAGCTATTGTTGCTGCTTCTAAACAAAAGCAATCTTTAAAAAAGAATGAAAGCACTCGTAAAATAACAAATATTTCCCAAATAAACCTATCAAATAAAGAGTTTCAGAAACAAATAGTTCAAAGTAATAAAAAGCTAAATAGTACTTCTAAAAAAGAGAATCATTTTGAGGTAAATAGAGAAGAAAAGGTAAATGATATTGCAATAAATAAAAATAAAACATATAAACTATCAAATCAAGCTCCAATTAAAAAAATAAAAATGAATTCCTCTGATGATGATATTGATTTGCTGTTAGCTAATGCTTTAAAAAACAACGAGAAGGTTCAATTTGAAATAGAGGTAAAAGATAAGCAATTGCAATATGCAGCAGAAAAAACCTTAAAAACCTCATTAAAATATAAAGTATATCAAACAATAAAATCAGGAGTTAATTCTGTAATTGTCTATAATAAAAATAAAAACCAGTAAACTTGAATTTGTAGGATTTGTTTAACCATTCTAGAACATTAAGCAAATACTATTTATCTATTAAATGAACACTTCAGCAGCAAAGAGTTTAAAATAATTAGAAATATTTTCAAGTTTGTATTATAATCTTAAAAATAAAATAAAATGATAAAAGCAATCGTAACATTCGTATTTACTTTCTTACTTTTTGTAAGTAATATAAACGCTCAAAAACAAACATTTGAGCAAAAAATGAAAGTGCTATCTACTCAAATAGAAAATGTAGTTGAAACTGAAAAAGCACAATTAAAACAAGAAATTAAAATCATTGAAAAATCGTATAATCAAGATAAAATCACTTTTGAAGAAGCTAAAGCTCAAAAAGAAAAAGCAACCCAATTGCACGCTAATAATATCAAGCAAGAAACTGAAAAAATTGAAGAAAAAGTACATGCTTTAGTACAAGGGAAAGT